>JBDNIR010000010.1:0-11234 GCA_041688195.1 Marinobacter sp. | reverse complement strand
GCGCCCGCAAAGATCCCCACCAGCATGATGCCGCTCCAAAGGCGCCAGCGGTAGCGAAACTTCCAGTAAACCAGTGCCGAGACCAACACCAGGCTACTCACGCTAAACCAGGGCAGCAGCCCGAGCTGGTAGGGCGTACTCCGGAGGTCTGGCTCTATGTCCGCCATAATCAGCAATACCCATCCGGCCAACCAGCCAAGCATGGTTAGCAGCATGCGCAGATCTCCGCTGGAGAGACGCGTTGCGGTGGAGATGGAACAGGCACCATTGATCGCTGACCCAATGCCGAACACAAAACCACCCAGGGGGATAGTCCAATGAAACGGGTAGACGGCCAGAAAGGAACGATCGTGATAGTCAATCAGGGGGGTAAACAGATAAATCCAGAATCCGGCCATAAGAATGGCCGTCAGCCGCAAACGCCTGCCCCTTATCCAGTCGCTGACGCCACGGACCATGCAGAGGCCGGTTACCTGGGCGGTATAGCCAATCACTGCGGCAGTGGTCAGTGCTATCACAACTGCAAACATGAGTACCCTCCGCCCGTATCCTGATGGTCAGGACACACGAACAGGGTAAATGTTACCGAAAGGGACTCTGTAACATCTGCCACAGAACAGTGTCAGTGTGCATGTACTGGCACTTCTGAAAACCTCACCAACAGTAAGGAACCGGCTATGAAACATTCGAAAGCTCTGCTGACCTTCATTCTGCTGTTTACCAGTAGTCTTCTGTGGGCATCGGAGCCAGCGGCAACGGTGAATATAGGCAACCAGCTTAGGTTTGAGCCTGCGGCCATCACCATACAGGCAGGCGAAACGGTTGAGTTTGTGAATGGTTCACTGCTGGTCCATACCGTCACTGCAGACCCTGCCAAAGCCAGAAATGCTGACAGCGTCTCATTGCCAGCGGGAGCAAAGTCCTTTGACTCTGGTAATCTGGCGTCTGGTGAAAGCTTTAGCCATACCTTCACTGAGCCCGGCACCTACCAGTATTTTTGCATTCCCCATGAGGCTGCCGGAATGACGGGTACGATCATCGTGCAATAAATTCCCGACAGCCATCGTTTTGAGCGCTTTAGCGCTCCAACGATTTTTTGAGTTGCCCCAGCAGCCCGGCATAGATGCCGTGACAAAATTCAGCGGCCGCCTCATCATTGCCTTTCCAGCTTGAATACCACTCCACGAAGGTGCCACCGTCGCCTTCCGTTACCGAACGAACCCGGACGTGCCCCTCGTAGTTGCTGATTTCTTCCGGAGAAACCGGAGAGGGGCCCTCATCGATGCTGTAGCTGAGCTCGCGGTTGTCGTCGTCGAGAGCATGCAGGGTCTCGTGGAAAACCCCGTTCAGTACGCGTTTGGCCCCTGGCTGGTCACCTTTCTTCTCGCCGACCACATCGACGTCAGAAATGATATCCGGTGCCCAGCTCAGGTCATGAAAGTCGCGAAGAATGTTCCAGACCTTCTCTGCCGGGGCCTTGACCACAATTGACTGATACGTTTTGCCCATGGTGAGTCTCCTTGATCTTCCGCATAAATGGGATTTCTGTCTTCAACCGCTCCTATACAGCCTATCTCACGAGTTCCCATTTCTCGACCCGATTGTCGGCAAAGTTCACGCTCCACACTGTTCCGTCACTCCCAATGGCGACGGCCATTCCCGTATGGCCGGGGTTATCCGGCGCGCTGCCGAATGCGGTGAGATAGTCCCCTTCCGCCGTGAACTTCTGGATACGGTCGTTATAGAAGTCAGCAACAAAGACATTGCCTTCAGGGCCGATGGCCATGGATGTTGCGGTGGTGAACCAGCCTTTGAATGGCCCGTAGATACCCACGGCAAATGGTCCACCCCACTTGTCGAGAAAGTCGCCTCCGGCATCGAAGACCTGGACACGATTACCATAGCCATCTGCCACGTAGAGAGTTTCGTCATCGGCAAGCGCCACATCGGTGGGATAGGTGAATTCACCGGCGCCTTTTCCCGTCTCTCCGGTTGTTCCCCACTGCTTGACGAAGGAACCATCCGCCCTCAAGTGCTGCACGCGCTGATTGTAGAAGTCGGTTACAAACAGGTCGCCATTATCCGCAACGGCCACACCTCCCGGGGCATTGAACTGGCCGGGCCCCTCACCGGGGCCACCAATGATCTCCAGGGGCTCGCCAGCCAGGCTGAACACCTGAACTCGGTCGTTCATGTACTCGGGAACGTAGAGCTTTTCGTCGTGGATGGTCAGATTCATCGGCCGTCCGAGCTCGCCGATGCCATCGCCGGTGGAACCGAATTCCCGTTTGAATTTCCCCTCGTGATCAAAGACCTGGATTCGCCCGTTGCGTGCATCGGATACGAAGACTTCGGTGCCCGTTACGGCAATGCCGGTGGGGTCATTCAACTGCCCCGGCCCGCTGCCTTTTTCACCCCAGCTATGAGCCAGAGAGTACGGCGGTTCCTGGTTCCAGTTGATCGCTCCGCCCACCCAGGCCAGCAGGGCCAGTATGGCCGCGAGACCGAGGACGCTGTAACCCAACCATTTACCGATTATTTTCATGATCTGCCCCGGAAACTAGAAGTTGCGACGGAAACCGACGCGCACAATGTAATCGTCCTCGATGGCGTCACCATGGGGATCTTCGGCGACGGGCAGCTGTACCGTGCCTTCGACGATCCAGCGCTGGGTTACGTATTGCAACCCCGGCGCGAGCAGCCACTGAGTGCCGCCGGAATTGGCATCAGTATCGCTGCCCAACTCATCGCGCTCACGATGGACGAGATTAGATTCCAGCAGAGCGTATACGAAGCCCGGCGTGCCGGAGACACCCTGCATACTTCGCGGCCAGATCCGGTATTGCAGCGAAGCGTCGAAGCGCGTCTCGTCGCCTCGTGCGAAACCGTCGTGACGCCCGTTTTTACGGTACAGCAACTGCCCATCCAGCTGGTACTGCAGGGTCTGATAAGTGGTTACCACACTACCGAAACCGTCCCATGCGCCATCGCCGGCTTGCAGCGGGCGTGGCAATTCGCCAAAGCGATCGCTGTCGTTATCGTCGCCGGTGGGGGCGGTGAGCCCAAACACCGGTGCTACGCGGAAGGTGCTGCCGGTGAAATCCTTCTTATAAAGTGTGTAGCGACCAAACAGCGACAGGTCGCCAAAGCCGCTGGTGTCACGCTCGATCCCGCCCATGGGCATAGCAACGGCCAGCTCTTTATTGAAGAAGTAGGGGGCCATGCCGAACACTGCGAGCCTTGAAGTGACGCCGTAACCCAGCACGCTGACCAGGGCCTGTACCGAGACTTCGCGATCCATGGGTCCGTCGTCGGAGCGCTCCCGCAATACAATCTGCTCACGCCAGATAGTTTGGCCCTGGGCCACCGGCAGGGCGGTATTGAAGGTGTTGGGTGCGGCTTGCGCCAGGGTTCCGCCCGTTAGCAGCAAACTGCCAACCAGCGCCGTCACGCTAGCTGGCCGACGGCTACTGCCCATTGCCATCGCCTGTTTCGCCCTCGGCTTCCGAGTAGGATCTGAGTGTAAAGCCCGCCTCATCAACTGCCTGGCGCGCCCGCTCCTCGGTGAGTGTCTTGCCCTCTTGCAGGGCCACTCGCACCACGCTTTCGCCAACATCGACCTGCACGTCAGTGACACCGTCGATCCTGTTCAGGCGTTTTTCGATACCGTAGGCACAGAACGGGCAAGCCAGACCATCCACTCCCAGAACATATTGATTATCGGCCGCCAGCACAGCCATGCTGAATATCAGAGCCGACAACAGCAGGGTAAGCTTCTTAACCATGACAATGTCCTTGTTTGGGTCCTACCAGTCTAAAACCTTGCACCTGCTCCCAGGTCAAGGTGCATTTCCCCCTGCTATGCGGCACAACAGGACAGCTGACTAACGTCCTTGGAAAAGTCTGGGCACAGAGTTTCAGCCCCTCCACCACGGTGAGATAGGGCGTATCAGCAAGGCCAAGCACCGGTGTGCAGGTTTTTGTCACTCATGAGCGCGGCTCCCTGAAAGAAGATTTGTCTTATAAAAAGCGTCGTATTGCTTCTTGCGCCATAGTGCGTAAATGGTCAAACCGACAAATATCGCCAGGGCGGGCAGCAGTACAAAGTCCAGATATCCGGTCATGGCGCTCAACCCCACCGCACCCAGCAGGATCACGAGGATTGGTGTGAAACAACACAAGACGATAATCACCGTACCAATAGTACTTACACCCAGCAGAGTCTTCGGATTTTTCATAAGGCAACTCGCTATCGAATCAGACATCAACGGGTTAAGCTTACCTCCGTACCTGACTACGGAATCAACAACCATGACCACAAATCCAATGACTATTGGTACTCTGGCGAAGAGAGCAGGCACCCATTGCAAGGCAATTTCGACGCCCCGACCGAGGAAATGTAGAAATGAGCGCAACACATCAGGATCGTGCCATAGGCGCCATCATGGGCGCGTTCGTGGGAGAAGCCCTTGGCGTTGGCCCCCACTGGTATTACGACCTGAAGGACCTGCGCCGCACCTATGGTGACTGGATTGACGATTACACCACACCAGAACCGGGGCGTTTTCACCACGGACTGAAGGCCGGGCAGAATGCCCAGGCGGGTTTTATTCTGGAACTGATGCTGCACTCACTGGTGGAATCTAATGGCTACAGTGAGGCCGATTTCTGTCAGCGCCTGGATCACGAGCTTTTTCCGCTGCTGGATGGCCAGCCCCGCAGTGGTCCGGGCCACTATACCAGTGAATCCATTCGCCACGCCTGGCATCGGCGCGTGGTTCAGAAGCGCCCGTGGCACGATATTGGCGGCGCCGCCGACACTACCGAAGCCATGGAACGCACCCTTGCCATTGCCGTGTGCCATGCCGCCGAGCCCACCCTGATGTCCCAGGCGATTGCCGATAACACGGCGCTGACCCAGAGTAGCGAAACCATGCTGTCCATGGGCGTTGCCTTCGGATGCATACTGGCCCGACTGGTTCGAGGGGATACACTGGACGAGCGTATTTCAGAACAGCCTATAAAGTGGATAGCTGAGAGTGCCTTGTCCTTTGGGCCGGTAACCACGCGGAAACCGGCCCCGGATCACCCGCAGTTGCCACTCAGGGCCAGGCGACACATTGTCAGAGATGCCCTGCACGCTGCTTCCGATATTGCGGCCATGGCACGGGACCCGAACGTTCGTATTGAGCCGGCCTGGAAGGTCTCCCATCTCTACGGCATGCCTTGCGCCTTCTACCATCAGTTACCCGCCGCTTATTACCTGGCTGCGCGGTTCCGTGATGATTTCGAAAGTGCGGTACTCCACGCCATTAATGGCGGCGGCCAGAATCAGTCCCGGGCCATGCTGACCGGGGCGCTGGTGGGCGCGCAGGTGGGCCTTGTAGGTATTCCGCAGCGGTTACTGGACGGCCTTGAACGCGCAGATGAACTGCAGCAACTGGCCCACACCCTGGCTTGCCAAATGCCGGATTGACTCCGCAGTCTTAAAGATACCGGCTAGTGTCCGCTTCGCTGATGTCCACAAACTGATCCACCGGCAAGGTTCTGGCCCTTTGGGTTTTTGAGCACTACTCTGGATCTTGTCATGGTGTTTTTCCATGCCTACGAAATTGGTCTGTTTTCAACTGACCAACAAACGGCCCTGATTGTTACACCGAAGGCTAAGAAATGAATCGCTTACATCATCACCTCGCCAAACTCAATTCAGCAAGGCTTGCCGGTGCTCTACTGCTGGTTTTTCTGGTAACCGGCTGTTCGACAGGCGTACTCAATGCCAATTTAAGCGAGAGGTCCTCCCAGTCGCGATACGACTTCGAATCGCGACTGCCTGAGAATGACGACCGGCTATTTGTTGTGCTTGCCTTTTCCGGAGGAGGCACCCGGGCAGCGGCGTTGTCCTACGGCGTTCTGGATGCCCTTCGCAACGAGCGCCTCGTAAATGATAACCAGCTTACCCGGTTGCTGGATCAGGTCGATGTGATTTCCGCAGTTTCCGGCGGCAGCTATACTGCTGCCTACTATGGTCTGTTCGGGGACCGACTGTTTGAGGATTTCGAGGAACGTTTCCTGCGTCGGAACTGGCCGCGTACCTATGGTTGGATGCTGGCGAATCCCTATAACATGGCCCGGCTCGTCTCTGCTGACTTCAACCGCTCGGATCTGATGGCGGAGTTTCTGGGCAAACAGATTTTTGATGACAAAACCTTTGCCGATTTGTCGCTTGGGCCGCTTCCATTTGTGATTATCAATGCCACGGATTTGAACAATGCCCTGATCTTTTCCTTCATTCAACAACAGTTTGATTTCCTCTGCTCAGATTTGAACAGCTACCCCGTTGCCAACGCAGTCATGGCCTCGTCGACCGTACCACCCGCATTCGCTCCCGTGAGACTCCGTAACTACCCTGGTTGTGACACGAGTAATAAATCCTGGGTTAACGAGGCGCTGAACGAGCGCAACCTGCTGTCAAGAAAGTTTGCTGTCGCCCAGGGGCTTTCACGTTACCTTGGGCCGGGGCATATGCCGTATCTGAATCTGGCCGACGGCGGCATTACCGACAACATAGGGGTGCGGGGTTCCATGATGAGCCCGATCGCCCATCGTGGCGATGTCAAACGCATGGCCGGTGCTTTTACCGAAACGGCCCTCGAGAAGGTCGAAAAAGTACTGGTTATCCTGGTGAATGCCCAGGTAGCCCCTCCCTATCCATGGTCAATTTCTGGCAAGGAACCCGGCGCATACGATACCCTCCAGGCCTCCTTTGATGCGACGTTCAATACGTTAACCACTGAAAATATCGCCCAGGCCCGCCGGGAATTTCTGGCCTGGGGTGAAAGCCTCAACCGCCGCCGTCCGCCCGAAAAGCCCCCTGTTAATGTCTACTTTACAACCCTGACATTCAACCAGGTTGAGGATCCTGCCAGGCGGGAAAAGTATCACGGGCTCCCCACGGCGGCGCTGGACGCTGATGAAGTCGACGCCCTGATCGGGCTTGGCGGGGAGCTTCTGCAGCAATCAGAGCCGTTCCAAAAGTTTCTCGCCGACATGAAGCCGGAGTCCAACGCATCGGATGACTCTAAGACCGGTACTCCGCCATGAACGAGCCAAAGCTGTTCCTCGGATCTTCGCTTGATGGCAGGTTGCGGTCATCTACGGTCTCTTTCCCCACTGTGTGTAACAACGGCGGTTCTGCCCTGTCTTTCTTAACAGTACCTCGAGTCCCTAAGGTGTATGACTAAAGCGGAGACATCCTATGTCCAATAACCCTCAATCAGTTCTCAAGGCACTGTTGCTGGCCCTCATGGTCAACTTTCCGGCATTGCCGGTCATGGCAGACAACCAGAGCCCTGCAAATGCTCCTGCAGCCCTCGACGGATACAACCCGGTTTCGTACTTTGAGCAGGGCAGACCGGAAAAGGGCTCTCCTCAGTTCCACAGTACTTACAAAGGAACGACCTATTGGTTTACCGAAGGGAAACAAAAGAAGATGTTTGACGCTGCGCCCGCCAATTTCGCACCGGCTTTTCCAAATCACTGCCCTTATAACCTCGCCATGGGCCGCAGCGAACCCATTGACCCCACAAATTTCAAGATCGTGGATGGCCAACTCCTGTTCCAGCGCGTGCCGGCATGGGCCCGCAGCATTTCGTCGTCATGCCAGACGGTGCCGTCCACCAGCAAACAGTCGGCGTTGCGCATGAGGTCGCCGGTGGCCGTGTCAATTTTCCCCAGTCCCGGCGCATACAGGAGTACGCCGCCGGTTTTCCGGTCGTGGATCCGCAGGGCGATATTGCCGCCCGGGTGGGGGTTGTTGCGGTGGGGCGAATAGCGGGAAGCCTGTCGAAAGGTCTTCATAGACCTGGTCTTGAGGTTGTCTATACCGTTGATAAAATCAGCGAACGCTACCTCATGCCCGCCCTGGAGCAGCTGCTTGATGCCTTTCCTTTCAGCCTACTCGGCTTCCACTCTGACAACGGCTCTGAATACATCAACAAACGGGTCGCCGACCTGCTGAGAAAGCTATTGATCGAGTTCACCAAGTCACGCTCTCGACAGAGCAAGATCTATCGTTATGAAAACATGATGACGCCCTACGACAAGTTCAAATCACTGCCTGGTGCCGAAGACTATTTGAAACCCGGCACCCGCTTTGAAATACTCGACAAGGTCGCTCATCAGATCAGTGATAATCAGGCGGCGGACCGGCTACAAAAGGCCCGTCAGGAACTCTTCAAAACCATCCATGGACAAGCCCTGAGAACAGGCTAATAGAAACCACTCCCCCTCTCTCCTTCAGACTCATTTATGGATTGGAAAATACTGCAACATGGTACTTTAGGACGAGATGGGTTGTTTTTTTGGCTTATTTTGCCGTGCTGACACCGTTTGTTTTGGCTTGATTGCGCGTCTGAAGTGCCGAAAAAGCGGGCGGTTTGGGAGACCTGCGTGGAGGGCCCGTCAATATGGTTCTTTCGTACAATATTTAATCGACAGGCTTTGCGCCAATATGACCCGATGGTAACGCCGTCCGGCGGTTATCAGCACCGGCTTTGGCCGGGCGGGGTCACGGTTTCTCGCGCAGTATGGAGGAAGTGGCTTAATGGAGTTCTATGTGGGAGAAATACACTATGAACGGTTCAATAAAAATACATCCTGCTGTCGATGACGGTATTGCCCCTGCCAGCGAGCAGTTTTCAGGTGGTGAATTGGTGTGCGCCTGCACGCAGAATCCGGTCAAAGTAAAAGTCAGTGCTCAAAGCGCGCACAACCACGTCTGTGGCTGTACCCAGTGCTGGAAGCCTGAAGGAGCGACATTCTCCCAGGTTGCGGTGGTGTCCCGGGACGCGGTTAGCGTCACCGAAAATGAGGACAAGCTTCAGGCGGTAAACCCGGATGCGGTCATCAAACGCCATGCCTGCCGGGACTGTGGTGTGCACATGTACGGCCGGATCGAAGACCGCAATCACCCCTTCTATGGACTTGATTTCATCCACACCGAACGCTCACAAGAGAGTGGCTGGGCGGCGCCTACCTTTGCGGCTTTTGTGTCGTCGATAATCGAGGCCGGTACACCACCGGATCAGATGGATGGCGTCCGGGCGCGTCTGGAGCAGCTGGGGCTAGCCCCCTACGATGCGCTTTCACCACCCCTTATGGATGCCATCGCCACCCATAAGGCGAAGGCAAGCGGTGCCTTGCCTGCCTGATCGACACCTGCAAATCCGCTTAGCTGGTCTTATCGGGTCAGCTAAGCGGGACGCCGGCGCTGGTTAGCCCCAAGCGATTCCGATCATCCCTGAATATCGATCTCTTCTATTGACTGCAGCGTTAACCGCTCTACCTGTGGCTCTCCGGCGTTGCCCTCGGCGGGTACGCTGGTACGCAGCTCGACGATGCTGCCCGGTACCTGATCCGACAGGATGAATTCATAGGTCTTGCCGACATAACGACCTAGCGCCTGGCGACGTTGCGGATCGTCTGCGTAGGGTTTAACCGAGATCCGCCGGCCGTCCACAGGCTTGCCCTGGAAGGTCACGGTGACCGGCTCGACCTGGGCGGTGTTCTCCAGAGCCAGTTTCATCTGTTTCTGAAAATAGCGCCAATGGCCGCCGGTTGCTTCGGCCAGTTCCAGCACATCCGACTGTAGGAATACCATGATCAGCGGATTGCCCCGGGCGTTTTCAACGTCGTCGATCTGCTGCCCCGGTTCGGTTTGCGTCTGGCTGAAGGCAACGTGCTTGGCGTCGCTGTCAGGCAGGTTATGGGTGGTCATGGTGATGCGATCGTCGAAGTCGTCAGCCGAGCCGGACTTAACGCGCGCATAGACGTAGCGTGCGGGATAGGCGATTTGGGTCAGATGATCCTGTAAAAACAGCAGCTGATTCGCCTCCGAGAACTCGTCGTCCTGCGTCGTTGCGGGTTTGGCACCGGCAGCCTGGTCTGCTGCCGGGGCGGCGACCGGGGTCAGCAGGAGCGCCAGCGCCAGGCCGCGGGTTAACCTTTTGAAGGTCATGAACATACTCTCCAGTTGAAACGAATCGGGCCAGTTGACACGGGTCGGGCTTTCACTTAATCGTCGTCGTCTTCTTCGACGATCCGGTCTTCCGGGCGCAACGGTAGGGTGGGTACATTGTATTTTCCGAGGATCGCGAGGATAGCCTCCCGGTTCTCTTCGACAAACGCCTGGGTTGTCTCAAGCCATTGGTCATTGCCGTAGCGCACGCCCATGTAGATCGGGAACTCCATGCTGGCCCCGTCCTCGGCGGTGAAGGGCACCACCTGAATGTCGACGTCCTTTGCCTGCTGCGCGAAGTAACCGCCAATCGGTCCCCAGACCAATGCGACGTCGATGTCCCCGTTAACCAGATCCTTGGAGATGATGTCGCCCGGGTCCTCAATATAATTGCCGGATTCGCCCCGGTAGCCCCGCAATTGCCGGGCCAGGCCATTTTGCATCACCCAGTCGATGGGGGGCGACCCGGCAAAGCCGCCGATGACCAGGTCTTCTTTCTGGTCCTGCGGAAGCGAGGCGAGGTCCGTGGGCGTTTTGACCTCGTCCAGGCCGCGGCCCTTGACGTAGGCAAGGACGTAGGTCGAGCGGTAATAGGGCGTGGTTCGCTTGCCCATCTCGAAGCCATCGGTGACGCTGAGGATCAGGTCGCAGGCATAGCGATTTTCCGTCGCCAGCCAGCGCTTGAGGGTGTTGCGTTCAAAGCCGAATTGCTGGGCGAGCCAGGTATACTCCACCGGCAGCCCGAGTTTCTCCCCGTACAGGTCGGCGATTTCATTTTCGAAACCGTTACGGTCCTCGCTGGAGAACGGCATATTGCTGGGGTCTGCACAGACCCGCAGCGCTTCGACGCCGGCGCTATCCTGAGCTGTGGCCAGCGCGGGCGAGGCCAGCGCACCCAGCAGGACGATCGTATTCAAGCGAGCACTGATGCAAGCGGGTTTGGTGCGCCCGGGGTCTGTGCCCCGGGGCATAAGCATAAGCAGCCCGAGGCTGTCCCTGGGCGCGGTCATTGTGGCCGTCCTGTGCCCAAGTCGCCGTCGGCGCGGGCTTTGAGGTAGCCCCAGAGCGGATTCATGTACTCCATAACAGCGGCGTTGTTTTTCCAACCGGGCATGACGTTGTAGCCGCCGGTGGAACTGTTGAAACTGGTTTTGCCGTTGGTGACCACATCGACAAAGCTTGCGTAGTCCAGGCGTTTGAGACGATTGACCAGGCTGGG
>JBDNIR010000416.1:0-2199 GCA_041688195.1 Marinobacter sp. | reverse complement strand
GCTGGATGAGGGCAAAGACCCCCAGCACTACGGCATCGGCATCAAAGAATTGTGGGACATCGATCCGGCCAAACATGAACCAGGTCTGGTAGTCCACACCACAGGCTGGCCACTAACGGAAACTGGCTCTACCGGTGGCTCGTTCCTTTACCACCTGGAAAACGGACAGGTTTACGTCGGCTTGATTGCGGACCTGTCCTACAGCAATCCACACATGAACCCGTTTGAAGAATTCCAGCGACTGAAACTGCATCCGGAAATCCGCAAGCACCTGGAAGGCGGAAAACGGGTTTCCTACGGTGCTCGCGCTCTGGCTAAGGGTGGTTTTAATTCCCTACCCAAGATGAGCTTCCCGGGCGGCCTGTTACTGGGCTGTGATGCTGGTACGCTAAACAGCTCGAAGATCAAAGGCTCCCATACCGCCATGAAGTCGGGCCTACTTGGCGCGGAAGCGGTATTTGAAGCTTTGAAGGAAGGCAGGAACGGAGAAGAAATCACCAGCTTTGCGGACCGTTTCAAGAATAGCTGGCTGTATAAAGAGCTATTCGATGAACGCAACTTTGGTCCGTCCATGCACAAGTTCGGGAATATCATTGGTGGTGGCATTGCATTCTTCGAGCAGAACATTTTGCACCGAAGCCTGCCCTTCACGTTCCATGACACTACACCGGATTATGCGACTCTGAAAGAAGCGGCCAATTCGAAGAAAATCAGCTATCCGAAACCGGATAACAAACTGACCTTTGATCGTCTGACTTCAGTATTTGTCTCCAATACCAACCATGAAGAAGATCAGCCGGTTCACCTGAAACTGACGGACCCGGACATTCCTATCGAGCATAACCTGCCGAAATACGACGAGCCCGCTCAACGTTATTGCCCTGCAGGCGTATACGAAGTGGTTGATAAGGATGATGGCAGCGGTAAACGGTTTCAGATCAATGCGCAAAACTGTGTTCATTGCAAGACATGCGACATCAAAGACCCGGCCCAGAACATCACTTGGGTGACACCTGCGGGGGGTGGTGGTCCCAACTATCCGAACATGTAATAGCTTCAGACCAAAAAAAACGGCCCATAGCGGACCGTTTTTTATTTGTCGACTACATCACGATGATCAGTGAATGTGGCCGTGCTCTGCTTCTTCTTCACTCGCTTCGCGAGTTTCGACGACTTCCACGTCAAAATGCAGGGTTTGACCTGCCAGTGGGTGGTTAGCGTCAATTGTGACAGTCTCGTCACTCACTTCAACCACACGGACAACCTGCGGGCCGCCCGGGGTCTGCGCTTGGAACTGCATGCCTGGCTCAATGGAATCAACACCTTCAAAGGCCGTACGGGGAACCGGCTGGACCAGCTCTTCGTTGATTTCACCGTAGCCTTCAGCAGCTTCAATAGAGACTTTCAGCGCATCGCCTGCATCTTTATCGTTCAATGCGTTCTCAAGTCCACCGATAATATTCTGAGCACCTTCCAGATAGATCAGCGGCTCACGACCTTCGCCACGGGAGGAGTCAAGCTGCTCTCCCTCGTCGTTTGTGAGCGTGTAATGGATGGTGACAACACGAGGTTGGGCCATGTGATCTCCTTGCGTGTCGCAATGATTGAATGAATTTAAAAACGTAGGTAACCGAAAGTGGTCCCGAACAGCAGACTGCCTTTTCCACTGCTAAAGGTAAGGGCGCGTTTCCGGAATTCAAGCCCCCTGCCCGATTTCGAAGAAAACGCCGCCGCTCCAGACACCGAAGCTGTTAGAGGAACCCTTCGGGTTTTCAACGACATAACTGGCGAGGTCGTAGAACGCGGAAGTCACCAGCCGAGCTTCCAAACCGTGGCGAACATTCACCACCGGCCTCGGCTCATCGGACCCGGAATAGGTACCCACAACCAATGGATGCGCCTTCCCAATGAGCAATATCTCCTCTGCGCTCGTGGTCAGATAAAGCGCCTGGTGTTCACCTTCACCGACGGCTTTGAGCGAATGAGCCTGCAGTGGGGTGTCTTCAACCTCGATGCGCCACTTTTCGACCGGAGTAACCAGATAGTACTCGTTGTCGTCCTCACGCCGCATGATGGTGGAAAACAGTTTGGTTAAAGCCCGGCGCTCCATCAAAGCGCCCTTGTAAAACCAGCCGCCATCGCGGGCAATCCGTATATCAATATCGCCAGACAGTGCCGGATGCCATTGATCTAACGGCG
>JBDNIR010000415.1:0-2191 GCA_041688195.1 Marinobacter sp. | reverse complement strand
GCGAGAGGGTAATACCGTATCTTTGGAGGAAGCCAAAAAAACGCTGGGTATCACGTAAATGGAATTACGCATCGCACAGTCTGCGCTTGAGGATTTGCGGGTGATTCAGGAGTACTACAAAGAGCAGGATGTGCCGCACATCGGTAATGAGTATGTGGCTGCTATTTTGGAGCACTCAGAAATGCTGAAGCTTCATCCTGAAGCTGGCCGAGCCGTCCCTGAATTCAATCTGGATCATATTCGGGAGTTAATTCACTCGCCTTTTCGAGTCGTCTACCTGAGGCAAGTCACTGAGATTGTGATCATTCGAGTTTGGCGGAGTGAAAGGCAACTCGAGTTACCAGAAAACGAAACATAATCGGGTAGCCGGTGGTATCTAACCCCCAGCCCCCCACAACTGAAGGGGGTGTCGGGTGACCGGCATTCCTACTGCGACCGATTCAAACGACAAGAGTGAAGCTATTTATGCCGCGCATCGCGCAGCGAAAAACGCAATTAACGATATAAGAGATATCGTAAATGAAATGCTTCATGAACGGTATCGTTTGCCAAAAATAGATCTTGGCGTAGGTCTATCATTGAGCCAAACTCTGGTGACCTTAGTTGGTCTGCCTGGGGAAAAACAGCCTGCAAGCGGGCCAAGGCCTAAGTGAGCAGGCAATCCGCGACGGCTATCAAGCCTTCAAGGCGCAAAAGGCCGACAGCGAACTGGCCGAGCTGGCTACACATCACCAGCTGCAAGCCGAGACACTGAAAGCTTTTGTCGATGCCATTCTCGACCGCATGATCTTCGACGGCGAGCAATTAAGCGACCTGTTCGCGCCGCTGGAACTGGGCTGGAAAGCGCGTACCAAGGCCGAGCTGGCATTAATGGATGAGCTAGTGCCGTTTTTGCAAAAGCAGGCGCAAGGGCGCGAGATTTCGGGATTAGCGGCGTATGAGTAACCAGCAAGGAGCACCTCATGAAAAATGAACTGATTCATACCCTGACAGAGAGCTTTGAGGGCCACGCCCAGCAGACTGACAACGGTGTGGAATTCTGGCTGGCGCGTGACATCCAGCACTTGCTGGGATACACCAAATGGGACAACTTCCTCAACGTTATTTCCAAGGCGAAGACCGCCTGCGAGGTGTCGAGCCACGACATCGCAGACCATTTTGCCGATGTCGGGAAAATGGTCGAACTCGGCTCCGGCAGCCAACGCGACACCGCCCTGTACGGCAAAAACACCAAGGCCATGAAAGCCCATTGGCAGGTGCCAGATAACCGCCCACTGGCCGATTTTGCCCCTACCATCATCCTCAAGGCCAAAGACTTTGCTACCGAGATCACCATCCATAATGCCCGCGAGCGGGCTATGAGCCGCGAGCCGCAAATATCCCAAGAGCACGTCACCAACAACCAAGCCGTGCGTCAGACTCTGATAGATCGGGGCATTCGCCCAGAAAGCCTGCCACCTGCTGAGGATTTGAAAAAGGTCGAACGCCGCCTGACCTCCGCTGAAAAGAAGGCGATTGATAACCCTGACGGGCTGGAGGAGCAATGACCGAGAGACAAGCATTGGTGCCCAGGCTGCGTTTTCCCGAGTTTCGGGATGCGGGGGAGTGGAAGAAAAAACCGCTAGGCAAGCTGTTAACGATTGGTAACGGACGAGACCACAAGCACTTGGCGAGTGGTGTTATTCCGGTATACGGGTCCGGCGGTTATATGCGTTCTGTTAATGAACATCTCTACGATGGTGAGAGTGTTTGTATTGGGCGTAAAGGAACAATTGACAAACCGGTCTTTCTCACGGGTAAATTCTGGACTGTTGACACCTTATTTTATACGCACTCATTTAAAAGTTGCATTCCGCGGTTTGTATATTCGTTATTCCAAAACATTGAGTGGAAAAAACATAATGAAGCTGGAGGTGTGCCGAGCTTATCTAAAACTAATATCGAAAAGATATCGGTATTAATTCCAGCGCAAATAAGTGAACAACAAAAAATCGCCGATTGCCTCTCGTCCCTCGATACGCTGATCGCCGCGCAGGTGAAAAAAATCGATGCCCTCAAAACCCACAAAAAAGGGCTGATGCAGCAGCTCTTCCCCCGCGAGGGCGAAACCGTCCCCCGGCTGCGCTTTCCCGAGTTTCGGGATGCGGGGGAGTGGGAAGAAAATGCCTTTGGTGGTGTAGCTACTTTCTTC
>JBDNIR010000414.1:0-1383 GCA_041688195.1 Marinobacter sp. | reverse complement strand
TAACCACGATGGCTGCGGCTTTTCAGAGTGAAGAACCCTGGTTTGGCTACTATTGGGGTCCAACGACACCGATGGGCAAATTTGATCTGACCAGCATCGACCTTGGTGAGTACGACGAAGAGGCCCACCAGGCGAACCAAACCGCTAATGCGCCAAACCCCAAGGCCTCGGCATTCCCGTCAGCGCCCGTCGTGACGGCTGTGACCAAGGACTTCATGGAAACCAATCCTGAGATTGCCGAACTGATGAGCAATGTGACCTTCAAGACGGTTACGATGAGCCAGCTTTTGGCCTGGAAAGAAGACAGCAACGCATCCAATGAGGAAGCGGCTGTGTATTTCCTCAAGAACAATCCAGACGCATGGAGTGGCTGGATTAACGATGCCGCTGCGGAAAAGCTGTCTGCACTGCTGAAGTAAGTGAAACTGGGTGGCGCTTATGGCGCCACTCCTCTAGCCCTAGCCTGCTGGATCGCACCGTAAGAGTGTAACGGCAACAAGGGCATACTAAAAGACAGGGCTGGGTTGATATGACCCGGCCCTGTCGTTTTTATTAAAGTCGATTGAAAAAAGGGCCTAAAAAATAGGCCTGGATGAGGCATGTATGGCGACTTATGATTTTATTTTCGATGGGCTTGGCCTGCGCAAATGGTGTGGCAACAGCGGTGATGACGGCGGAGGGATGGCCTCTATGTCACAACTGCTGGCCGAAACCTCGGGCGGGGACGTTGACACGTCGGGCTTGCAAACGCCTTTTCCGTCGATGGATGCGCTGCACGAAGCATGTTTATCATTTCCACAATCGCGTGACCTGACCTCCGGCCTTGAAGAAGGGTTCCTCTCAATTAAGGACAGCCTGAAAGCAGTTGTCGACCCGTTGACCCAGCCCCTGAGCTGGGCACTGAACGAAGCGCTTTGGGTGATGCAAGCGGTGCCATGGTTCATCATGATCCCGCTGTTAATGCTCATTGCCTGGGCGGTTGGCCGTCAGATGAAACTGGTCGGGCTGGTCGCGATCTGTTTCGGGTTCCTCGCCTTTGTTGATTATTATAGCTACACGATGCAGACGCTCGCGATCATTTTCGTCTGTGCGTTGACATGTGTGTTGTTGGGCGTTCCCATTGGCGTTGGCATGTCGCGGAGCAACCGCCTACAGCGCTTTATGATTCCAATTCTGGATATGCTCCAGACTCTGCCGCCTTTTGTATATCTGATACCGTTGATTTTCCTGTTCTCCGTGACTGAGCCAAAGCTCTACGGTATCGCCATCATCCTCTATGCCATCGTACCGGTGATCCGCCTAACCGATCTGGGTATTCGTCTTGTGGACCCAGACGTGACCGAAGCGGCAGATGCCTTCGGCATGACTAAGCGGCAAAAGTTG
>JBDNIR010000413.1:0-2862 GCA_041688195.1 Marinobacter sp. | reverse complement strand
CGGAAGCATGCGGTCTACAATCATGATGTCGTATTCTTCACTGGCGGCCATCATCAGGCCATCTTTGCCGTCAGCCGCGTGATCCACCACGAAATCGGACTCTTTCAGTCCCTTGATGAGATAGGTTGCAACATCCTGATCGTCTTCTATTATCAGCGCTTTCACCGGTGAGCCTCCCGATTAACCTGTTGTTCGAGGTGATATTCTTTGACCAGAGTAAGGGGAACATCGCCCTGCGGCCAGTTACGATCTTGTAAGAGGGTGTCGCCAATGGCGACGGTCAGTGCATTCTAACGAGCATTTGTCAGCCACGCCAATCCGGCTTCAGTGGATCAGGTCCCCCTCTATGACCTGCATATGATACAGATCATATTGCAGTTTCAGATTGGCGCTGCGAACCTTGGCATCGTTATTTGTCTCCTGCGCCTTTGACGGCGTCCGACAACCGGACTCCGTTTAGGTGCTCGAGCTCCAGCAATAAACTGCTGTGGTCGGCGTCGCTGTGGCCGTTGGCCAGTAACGCCAGATACTCATTATGGACCTGCTGGGCCAAAGGCAGGGTCAGATTTTCAGCTCGCGCTTCATCCAGGATCATACGCATGTCCTTGAGCTGAATCCGCGCTGGTGCTCCGGGGGCAAAATCACGGTCGATCATGCGTTGGCCATGGAGCTCCAGAATACGGCTGCCGGCAAAGCCGCCCATCAGGGCCTCCCGCACAGCAGCCGGGTCAGCGCCCCCGCGGGCTGCCAGCAGCAGGGCTTCGGATACTGCCCCGATGGTGATACCCACTATGGCCTGGTTGGCCAGTTTGGCCAGCTGCCCAGAACCCACAGGGCCAATGCGAGTCAGATTTCCGAGGGTTTCAAACAGCCCACGAGCTTTTTCCAAATCCTCCGGCTCACCGCCCACCATGATGCTCAGGCTCGCTCCCTCCGCGCCCACGGTGCCCCCGGATACCGGGGCATCGAGATAGCCTGCGCCCTGCTTCCTGGCAAGCTCAGCGTGGGTTCTCGCCAATGAAGGCTGCACCGAGCTCATATCTATCAGCACGGCACCGGATTTCAGGTTACCGATAGCGCCCTGTCCGACCAGCACATCGTCCACCACCGACCCGTTTTCAAGCATGATAATAACGATATCCGCCTGCTGCACCGCAGTGGCGGGGCTGTCGGCAATCGTCGCCTGATCTGCGAATGGTTCACATTTTGTGGCGGTGCGGTTCCAGAGGGTCATCGGATAACCGGCACGAATCAGGTTTTGGGCCATGGGGGTACCCATCAGACCAATGCCGAGAAAAGCGATATGGGGAAGGTTGCGCTGCATTTTTGAAGAGCTCCGTGGCAGACAGGTTATCCGGTGCCAATTTATGATATTTATTCCATAAAAACAAAAACGCCACCAGCGTCGGGCGCCTGGTGGCGTTTGCGGGTGATCGCTATCATCTCTGAATTGCTTTAATACCCGGTACTCAGGCGACTTCCACCATCTGGTTCTTGATCTTCTTCATGGCGTTCTTTTCAAGCTGCCGGATACGCTCAGCAGAGACGCCATACTTGTCGGCCAGATCATGCAGGGTGGACTTGGTGTCTGTCAGCCAGCGCTCACGCAAGATATCCTGGCTGCGCTCGTCGAGATTATCCAGCGCCGTCATCAGGCGGCCGTTGGAATCTTCCGTCCAGTCAGACTGCTCGATCTCGGTCGCCGGGTTACCGCGATGGTCCTGCAGGTAATGGGCAGGCGCCTGGTAGGCAGTGTCGTCATCGTCGTCCATCGGGCCATCAAACGAGGTGTCATGGGATGCCAGACGGCCTTCCATTTCACGCACCACCCGTGGCTCGACACCGAGGTCTGCGGCCACCGCGTTGAGCTCGTCGTGGCTCAACCAGGCCAGACGCTTCTTCTGACTCCGCAAGTTGAAAAACAGCTTGCGCTGGGCCTTGGTGGTGGCGACTTTCACAATGCGCCAATTACGCAGGATGAACTCGTGAATTTCTGCTTTGATCCAGTGCACCGCGAAGGACACCAAACGCACACCGTATTCCGGATTGAACCGCTTAACCGCTTTCATCAGGCCAACGTTGCCTTCCTGGATAAGGTCAGCCTGGGCCAGTCCGTAGCCGGAATAACTGCGAGCAATATGAATCACAAACCGGAGATGGGACAATACAAGGTGCCTGGCCGCTTCGACGTCACCTTCATAATGAAGCCGCTCAGCAAGGCTGCGCTCCTCATCTACGGTGAGAACAGGTATGTGGCTCGCGGCCTGAATGTAGGCTTCGAGAGTTGCACCTGGAACCAGTCGATCAGCCAACTGTAAGCTTGTATTCATGTCTATCTCCCGTGCATGGAGGGGCAAATAATATAACAACTAGAGCTTTGACCGCCAAGACTCTGCGAAATTCAGAGGTCGGAAATTAAAATCTTTTACATCAACTACCTGATTAAAACAATCAGTTAACTTTATCTACCATTAACCTAAACTTTTGCATACCCTGAACACAATACGGTGTTTCCACAACAACCGATCAACCGGGCTCTATTGCATCCAGATGTCGCTTAACTGCCAACCAGGCGCCAAGCCAGCCAAACAGCACGGCGGCCGCAATCAGCGCAACCGTGCTCTCGAAAGACAGGCCGCTCAGCGAAAAATTACTGCGGTACAACCCCGCCAGCCGTTCAACCGGCTCGCTGAGGAACCAGAGCGTTAGCTGCAACAAAACGAACGCAACGATGCCACCGCCCAGTCCGAACCACAACCCGGTATAGAGAAAAGGCCGCCGGACAAAGGCATCCGTACCGCCAACCAGCTTCGCCACCAGAATCTCATCCCGACGGCTCTCAATGGCTAGCCGGATGGTGTT
>JBDNIR010000082.1:0-1548 GCA_041688195.1 Marinobacter sp. | reverse complement strand
TCACGGGGAGTCATTGCAGACATGGTCGCTCCGAATCAGTCGTTGGCAGACAGCACTTCGAGAGTACGGTTGTGGTTGGTGTAGATACAGATATCAGCCGCGATAGTGAGGCTTTTGTCTACAATATCCCCGGCATTCAGTTCGGTGTTCTCAAGCAGTGCCCGGGCTGCTGACTGGGCGAATGGCCCACCTGAACCGATAGCGATCAGGCCTTGCTCGGGCTCAATGACATCGCCGTTGCCGGTAATGATCAGCGAGGCGGTTTTATCCGCAACCGCCAACAGGGCCTCGAGCCTTCTTAACGCTCTATCCGTTCGCCAGTCTTTCGCCAGCTCCACTGCGGCCCGGGTCAGGTTGCCCTGATGCTTTTCGAGCTGAGCCTCGAAGCGTTCAAACAACGTGAAAGCATCGGCGGTGCCGCCCGCGAATCCGGCCAGAACCTGGTTGTTATAAAGGCGTCGGACTTTGCGCGCGTTGCCTTTCATGATGGTGTTGCCCAGGGATACCTGGCCATCGCCACCCATGGCAACGCTGTCGCCGCGTCGTACCGAAAGTATGGTTGTCATGTCAACTCCGTTTGAAGGAGGGTGAATAAAGTTTAGTTTCGGTTATATGGCGGCGGAGCGAGGGAATTCAAGGGCAGGAAGGCTAGCCTTCCTTGGGCACCTTGCGAACCAGTGGCTGAATATTAATCGATACCAGTTTATCGATGGCGGCGTTCATTTGGGAGCGGGAATGATAGGGACCCACGTTGACCCGAAACCACGTGCTGCCGGTATCCAGGTCGATCCGGTCTACTCGGGCTCTCAAACCCTGGAAGGCGATCTCCGCCCGCTGGCGCTCGGCGTCCTGCTGGCTGCGGAACGACCCTGTTTGCACCAGATAAGCGAAGGACTGGTCGATGGGCCCTGGCGTGTATTCTTCAACCTTCGGGGGAACCACTTCGGAGTCCTTGAGGATGTCGTAGAAACGGAACCCCGGTTCGTCCCTGGTTTTATTTTTGGCGGTTGCCGCTGGCGTACTGTTCTCACGCTGCTGTTGCTGACGCTCAGCCTGGCCGCTGCCGGAGGACGGCGCTGGTACAGAGTTGAGGTAAGCGATGAAACCAATGAAGCCACCCACGGCAGCTAATGACAGTATCCAACGCAATGAAAGTCCTCCTGATTGACCGTGAACCCCAGTGGGTTGGCGCCGGTTTTGTTTTGCTGCAGCTGCGCGAGGAGGGGTCTTGCTGTGATTTGACCCAGCGGTTTGCCGGCCCCGGGAATTGCCCCCCCGGGGGCGGCTCTTCTTGGCATAGTCACGTGACATGGCGCGGTCTTACCTTGGTGGTCGACAGACGGGTTACATCTCTTCCGGAGCGCTGACGGCCAGAAGATCCAGGCCATTGGCAATAACCTGCCTCACCGCAAGGTAAAGGCTGAGCCGGGCATCACGCAATACTTCGTTTTCGATCAGAACTTTATGGGCATTGTAGTAAGTGTGAAACTGCGCCGCGAGCTCACGCAAATAGTGAGTGATATGGTGAGGCTCTCGCTGTGTGGCCGC
>JBDNIR010000081.1:0-5917 GCA_041688195.1 Marinobacter sp. | reverse complement strand
GAAGCACCGTGCACCTTGTCACCGGCGTCAAGTGCTCTTTGATGAGTTTTGAGGCCGGTGTACTTTGGCAATAAGGAAGGATGAACATTGATCATAATGCCGTGATACCGGCGCACAAATTCAGTGGTCAGAATACGCATGAAGCCGGCGAGAACCAGAAGGTCCGGCGCATGGCGGTCGATTTCTGCCCGTAGTGCGGTATCGAAACTCTCTCGCGAATCATGTCCGGTATGATCCACAGTAAAGCTCTCAATGCCGGCCTGTGACGCGCGTTCCAGGGCAAAGGCCCGGGGCATGTTACAGCCGATGGCAACAATCTTGCCGGGGAATCCCTGGCTGGTTGTAGCGTCGATCAGAGTCTGGAGGTTGGTGCCATTACCTGACGCCAGCACAACAATACGGGGTTCGGTTATATCCGGTGCAATCATGTTTGCAAAAGCCCTGGCGCGTAACGCACTTCAGGTTTTACCTTATGGTCGTCGAGGCGTTCAATTACGCCGAGTTGCCAGGCGTTTTCTCCCAGCGCACTCAGCGTGTCGAGTGTCAGAGAAATCTGGTCGGCAGGAACGCAAACCACCATGCCAATCCCACAGTTGAACGTGCGGTACATTTCGTGATCGGCAACACCTCCGGCCTGTTTTAACCACTCGAAAACGGGTGGTAGCGACCAGCTTTCGGTGTCCAGTGCCGCGCAAACGCCATCCGGCAATACCCGGGGGATATTTTCTGGAAGGCCACCGCCTGTAATGTGAGATAGAGCGCGAACATCAACAGTTTTAATTAGTTGCAGTATATTCTTTACGTAGATTCTTGTTGGCTCCATCAGTGCGTCAGCCAGCGACGTTTCGCCGACTTGCTGAGTCAAATCGGCGGAGTTGACCTCCAGAATCTTGCGAATCAGTGAGTAACCGTTGGAGTGCGGACCGGAGGAGCCAATGGCGATCAGGGCATCACCCGCTTGCACACGCTGGCCATCAATGATTTCGCTGCGTTCGGCTATACCGACACAAAAGCCCGCAAGGTCATAGTCATCGCCTTCATACATGCCGGGCATTTCAGCGGTCTCCCCGCCGACCAGGGCACAGCCGGACAATTCACAACCTCTGCCAATCCCCTCCACCACATTCGCGGCGATATCCACGTTGAGTTTTCCAGTGGCGTAGTAATCAAGGAAAAACAGCGGTTCGGCGCCGCCTACGACAAGATCGTTAACGCACATTGCCACCAGATCGATACCAATGGTGTCGTGTTTGCCCAGTTGCATTGCAAGGCGAAGCTTGGTGCCAACGCCGTCGGTACCTGAAACCAGCACAGGTTCTTTATAGCCAGTTGGGATAGACACCATGGCCCCGAAGCCCCCAAGACCTCCCATGACTTCCGGCCGGCGAGTGCGAGCGGCGGTGTTTTTAATACGATTCACAAGCTCGTTGCCAGCGTCAATGTCGACGCCAGCATCACGATATGTAAGGGAGGACTTCTGTTCGCTCATGGTGTGGTTAACCGCCTTGGCCTGAAAGAATAAGCGCTGGATTTTAGCAGGTGCGCCAAGTCGCTCCAAATTCAATTGATGAATGTTGCAAGATTTGCGAGCTTGGGGGCTGTTAAGTGCAGTGGATACACCCTTACCAATTAGCCACCTGCCGGTATCAATGGGTCCGGGTTGCTACTCAGGGTAAAAGGCTTGGTGTATCCTATGCGCCATTCCAGCGAATTCCAGGGTGCCGAATGTCTATAACAGCGCAACTGAAACAGAAAGCGGGTCTGATGCTCATATTGCTAGCCGGATTGTGCACGCCTGCTGCGGCGGTCACCGTTGACGGTCTGTATTCCATCCAGGTGCCCGTTACAGGTTCGGCTCCAGACGATTTGAAGCGGGGATACGCCGATGGCCTTCGTCTTGTCTTGCTGAGGGCCTCGGGTGAACGCGATATCATGAACCGTGACGGCATCGTATCACTGTTGGACGAAGCGCAGACGCTGGTTCAGTCATATCAGTTTTTGCGGGCCTCTGGCGGTGACGGGCAGGACCGCCTGAGAATGACCTTTGGTGCGGTTGGGGTCAATCGTGCTCTGGCCTCCCTGGATGCTCCGGTATGGGGTGCGAACCGGCCGCTGACACTGGCTTGGGTGGCGGTTGAAGACCGCGGCGGGCGCCAGCTCTTGAGCGAAGGCGGTGCGAGCAGCGATAAAGCCTGGACTCAGGCGTTTTCGGAGGCTGCTATCAACCGTGGCCTGCCGCTTGCGTTGCCCCCCGCCGAACGCGGAACTGACCGCCGCCTGTTATCTGAAGTCTGGGGCCAGTTTATGGGGCCCGTGAGAGATGCCTCGGAAAATATTGACCATGATCTGCTAACGGTGGTGAAGATCAGCCGGCGGGGCGATCAATGGCAAGGCGCATGGCGTCTTGAAGGTAATGGTTTTGATACCGGTGACGAAACGGTTAATGGCTCCGGCCCGGAGCAGCTGGCAGAGGAAATTGTTGGTGTCTGGGCAGACATGCTGGCGGATCGTTACGCGGTGGCCGCTGGGGATGTTGAGGACGCCACCCGGGTGGATATCGTCGTTGATGGGGTCAGTTCTTTGGAAGACTACGCGTCGGTGCAGCGCACACTGGCAGAAATGACGCCGGTGGTTGCGGCCAGCTCAGTGCAGGTTACGAAGGACAAAATTACCGTAAGGGTTTCTTTTTCCGGCGAGCTATCGCAGCTTGAGCGTTACATTCAGCTTGACGGCCGATTTGTTGAAGGCCAATCACGCCCCGCTGACAATCCTTTAGTGCTCGATGCGACTGAAACCCCGAGCGCACCGGAGGCGGACGAAGACAAACAGATGTTCCAGTATCGACCGTTAGAGGTCGATGGCAATGAGAGTACCGCCAAAAAGGCCTTCGAATCTCTCTATCAGACCCTAAGATACCGTTGGCAGGGTAGCAATGTGGTTGCAGCCCCCAAACAATCAACGGATGGGTAAACCAATGAGCGGAGCGGAGCTCTGATCATGTCATCATATTGGCGCTGGATTCCAAACGCACTCACGTTTCTTCGGGTGCTGCTGATCGTTCCATTCGCCATGGCGTTGCTTGAAACCCAGTACCGAATTGCACTGGGTGTCTTCTTTATCGCCGCCGTGACTGACGGTGTCGATGGATTTCTGGCCCGGCAGTTCAATTGGCGCTCCCGGCTGGGCGCTATCGCGGATCCTCTCGCGGACAAGGCTCTTCTGATTACAGCGTATCTGATGCTGACCTGGACAGGCATATTGCCGCTATGGCTGTTTCTCATTGTTCTGAGCCGGGATGTGTTGATTGTTCTGGGCGGTCTGGTATTTCATTACAGTGTGGGTAGGTTCGAACTGCAACCGAGCCTCCTGGGTAAGCTGAATACATTCGTACAGATTCTGGTCGTACTGGCTATCATCATTTTCCTTGCAGGGTTACCTATGCCCCCTTGGGTGTTGCCTCTGGGTATCGACCTGGTTGCAGTGTCGGCTGTCGCCAGTGGTCTGCACTATTTTATCATCTGGACGGGCAGGGCATGGCGGTCAAAACGAGGATGAGCGGTCCGCAACTTGCGCTGGGCGTCAGGCTGCGTGATGACGCCCGCTTTGAGAATTTTCACGGTGAGCGCAATGCCGGCGCCGCTGAACGTTTGCTCAGCCTCTGTACGGCGCCGGATCGGTTCGTGGCAGTGGTCTGCGGTGATGAAGATACCGGCAAGAGTCACCTGTTACAGGCAGGTTGTAGGCGCGCTGAAGAGCTGGGCCGAACCTCGGTGTGCATGAGCATCGAAGAATTGTTGCGCTTCGGGCCGGAAGCCCTGGATGGATTGGATTCACCCAGCCTGGTGGCCCTTGATGATCTTGAACTCATTGCGGGCAACCCGGGCTGGGAAGAGGCCGTTTTCCACTTGTACAATCGGGTGACTGATCAGGGTCATTCTCTGCTAATAAGCCTCAGGGATCTGCCCGGTGCGCTCACTTTTGAGCTTGAAGACCTGGTATCCCGACTTCGGCATGGCCTGGTCATACAGCTTGGCATATACCGGGATGACGACCGCATGACCATACTGCGGTCGAGGGCGGAGCAGCGAGGTCTGGTGATGAGTGACGAGGTGGCGGTATTTATTTTGCGCCGAGCGCCCAGGAAACTTGCAGAGCTGCTGTCGATACTGGACCGGCTTGATGAGAATTCTTTACGTGCACAGCGAAAGTTGACCATTCCGTTCGTGAAGTCGGTAATGGCTTGGTGACGCGGCCAGGGTCGATGCGGGCCGCTGCGTCTGGATTTTTCTCAGCGAAACAATGCCAGAGGGCGATATGAGACGAGTGGTATTTAATCAAAAGGGCGGTGTTGGTAAATCCAGTATTGTTTGTAATCTAGCCGCCATCAGTGCTGCCCGGGGTAACAGGACGCTGGTTGTAGATCTCGACCCTCAGGGCAATTCAACCCAGTATCTGCTGGGTAAACCTGCCAGTGAACTGCGCGACACCGTCGCGGATTTACTGGAGCAGACCGTGTCTTTCACTGTGTTTAACCGGCGTCCGGACGAGTTCGTCCATGCAACACCTTACGATAACCTGTTTGTCCTGCCTTCAAGCCCGGAACTGGATTTCCTCGAGCGTAAACTTGAAGCCAAGCACAAAATCTACAAACTACGTGAAGCGCTTAAGAAACTCGGTGAAAATTTCGACGAAATTTATATTGATACCGCCCCGGCGCTGAACTTTTACACACGCTCCGCACTGATTGCTTCCGAGCGCTGCTTGATTCCGTTCGACTGCGATGATTTCTCACGGCAAGCGCTGTATGGGCTGCTCGGCGAAATCCGTGATTTGCAGGAAGACCATAATGAAGATCTCGCCATCGAAGGCATTATCGCGAATCAGTTTCAGGCCCGGGCATCGCTGCCGCGGCAGCTGGTTCTGGAGCTGATGGAGGAAGGGCTTCCGGTGTTGCCGGTCAGGCTCTCCAGTTCAGTAAAGATGAAGGAATCCCATCAGGCCGGACGACCGTTGATTCACTTTGCCCCCAAACACGCACTGACGTTACAGTACGTGGACCTTTTCAGACTGTTGCAGGGCGAGTCGGTGGAGCTCACGCCCTTGACCTGAAACCTGCGAGCTGGAGTTTTATGTGGAAAAGTATTCCGAAGTGGCGGACAGTCTGCTGCGTATTGAAATTGAGCTGCGGCGTCTCTCCGTCTGGTCTGACCTGCCACCCCCGGCAGAAGCCCTGCAAAGTACGCAGCCGTTCTGCATTGATACTCTGGAGTTTGTTGAATGGCTTCAGTTTGTCTTTCTGCCTAAAATGAAAGTCCTGGTCGAGCAGGGTCAGGGTTTGCCGTCAGTGTCCGGCATGGCGCCTATGGCAGAAGAGTCTTTTCAGGGCAAAACGCGGTCCGGAGAGTATTTGATCCGGGAACTGCAGATCATTGACCGCCTGTTGTCGGCGCAAGCTTGACTGGCGTTACGTCACCAGCAGGCTTCAGCGGTCCCCGGCGGGAGGCGAGTCATCCGACAGAGGCAGACTGAACTGGTCGGCTGACAACAGGGTGTAGCCCTGTTTGACCCGCTGAAACAGGCGAGCGAGTTCTTCACCTGAGATCGTCGGGCAAAAGCGGTGACCCTGAAGCAAGTGGCACCCGGCCTGGCGCAGGAATGAGTCCTGATCTGCTGTTTCGACTCCCGTCGCGGCTACTGTCAGTGAAAGTTGTCGGGCCAGATTGATAAGTGTGTGCACAATGGCACCGGTATTTTCTTCGATAGTGGCATGTTGCAGCAGGTGCTGGTCAATTTTAACCTGATCGAATGGTAATTCTCGCAGCAGCCTTAGCGACGACAGCCCACTACCGAACCGGTCCAGCACAAGTCCTATCCCCAGCTCTTTTAGCTGCGTCAGTGTTTTGGCGGTTTCATCCAG
>JBDNIR010000412.1:0-3250 GCA_041688195.1 Marinobacter sp. | reverse complement strand
TCACCGGAATTGACGGTCATGGAGATGTCGTTAAGGGCTTTGAAACTGCCGTAGCAGACATCCATGTGCTCAAGCTGCAGCATCTTCATCACCCCCCAGATAGGCCTCGATCACGGCCGGATCATTCCGCACCTGCTCCGGCGTGCCTTCGGCGATTTTTTCGCCGTGGTCCAGCACCATGATCTTGTCGGCAATGCCCATGATCATGTCCATCTTGTGCTCAATCAGGCACACGGTCAGGCCGTGGCTGATCATCTTGCGCATCAGATCCGCCAGGCCTTCGGTTTCTTCCGGGTTGACCCCGGCGGCGGGCTCGTCCAGCAGCAGGATTTTCGGGTCCGTGGCCAGCGCCAGAGCAAAGGCTACGCGCTTGCGTTCTTCCTGGGTGATGTCGGCGATAAAACGGTTTTCCACATGGGACAGGCCGACGAAATCGAGCGCTTCCCGGGCTTTTCCCCGACAGGCCCGCTCTTCGGTCTGCAAACGCTTTGAATTGATCAGCACGTCCCACAGGCCGGACCGGGTGCGCAGACGATGGCCAACAATGAGGTTATCCAGCACCGTGGCCTGTTCAAACAGGTTAGTGGTCTGAAAGGTACGGCCGACACCCAGCCGGGCGATCTGGTCGCACGGCCGGGTGGTGACGTCCTCACCATCCAGCAGAATCGTGCCGGAAGTGGGTTTATGAGCGCCGGAAATGAGGTTGAAAAATGTGCTCTTGCCCGCCCCGTTGGGACCGATGATGGCGTTAACCTTGTTGGCCTCAAACTCCACAGACACATTGCTGACAGCCGCCAGGCCACCGAACATCTTGGTCAGGTTGTCGACTTTAAGCATTGTTCTCGGCCTCCTTGACGGGGGTGACCTTGCTGTCCTTGCGTTTACCGGCAGGCACCAAGGCCTGGGACTTGTGGTGAATCCAGGTCAGGAAGGAGCCCACGATGCCCCGCGGGAAGAAGATCACCAGCACCACCAGTAGCGGCCCGAAAATGATCATCCGGTACGCTTCCAGGAACTGCAGTGATTGCGTGATCCAGACCAGACCCAGGGTGCCCAGCAAAGGCCCGGAAAGCGTGCCGATGCCGCCCACCAACAGGTAGGTAATCATGTCAAAGGTGTGGTTGATGTTGGCTTCTTCCGGGCCGATGAAACGCACCATACCGGCATACAGCGCGCCGGCCAGACCGGCGTAGGTGGTGGACAGAACAAACGCCAGCACCTTGTTACGCATCAGGTTGATACCCAAAGATTCGGCCAACTCATCGCCGTTGCGGATGGCGATAAACGTGCGCCCGAGCAGGGATTTCGATAGCCGACTGATGAACCACATGGCAAGCACCAGAAATACCAGCACGAGGTAATAGAACGGGGTGGTATCGGTGAAATCCACCAGGCCGAAACCGTAGGGAGCGGCAATATCCCGCACGCCGATGGGGCCATGGGTCAGCTCTTCCCATTTATCCAGCAGCAGGTAAATGATGAACCCAACGCACAGGGTAAAGATGGCAAAGTAATGCTCCTTGAGACGCAGGGACACCACGCCCACCAGCAAACCAAGCACCGCCGTCATCACCAGCGCGCCCACAAAGGCCGGCCAGAAACTCCAGCCGTAATCCGCCGTCAGCAACCCGAGAGTGTAGGCGCCAATGGCAAAGAAACCGCCGTGGGCCAGGTTCAACTGGCCGCAATAGCCGGTAATGATGTTGAGACCGTAGACCGCAATGGCCCAGATAAACGCGGTCGCCATCACGTAGACTTGATACTCGTTAGCAGCGAGAAACGGGAACACCAGGGCAAAGGCAAGCATGGCCATCTTGGCACCGGGCTTCATGAACACAGCAGCAATTTTTAACAACATGGTCAGTGCGCCCCCTTCGCGAACAGCCCCTGGGGACGGATCGACAGAATGACCACCAGCAAGCCGAAGGCGATGATGTCTTTGTAGGCGGTGGAGATATAGAAGCCACCAAAGGCCTCCGCAAAGCCAATAATCATGCCCCCCACGATGGCGCCGGGAATGCTGCCCATGCCACCGAGAATGATGATCACGAAGGCTTTCATGATGACCAGATGACCCATGGCCGGGTAAACAAGATTGATCGGGGCATACAGCGTGGCGGCGATGGCAGCGAGGGCGCCGGAGATGCCAAACGTCATCATCGCCACCCGGTTGGCATCAATACCCACCAGAAAGGCGCCTTCCCGGTTCTGGGCCATGGCGATGATAGTGGCGCCGGTCATGGTTTTGCGCAGGAAAATCTGCAAACCGGCCACCAGCGTGAGCGCCCCGACGATGATCAGCAGCCGCTGCTCGGGGATGATCAGGCCGTCGAAATTCAGGATGCCGGTAAATGGCGATGGCATGCGACGAAAATCCGCACCCCAGAACATCTGCACCACGGCTTCCAGAAACAACAGAATACCGATGGCGGCGATCTTGTCGTGAATCGGGGGCGAATGACGGAGCGGATGGAACACCAGCCGCTCGCAGATGATGGCCAGCACGGCGACAATCACCGCCGAGCCTGCCATGGCAAACCAGTAGTGCACACCAACATCGACCATCAGGAAGTACGACATGAAGGCGCCCACCATGTAGAGCGCGCCATGGGCAAAGTTGGGAATATGCAGAATGCCGTAAACCAGCGTTAAGCCCAAGGCAACCAGTCCGTAAATGCTGCCCAGGGTCAGACCGTTCACGATTTGCTGAAAGAAAAGATTCAAGTCAGTCTCCCGTTAAATTGTTGTTGTCGGGACTCAGAACTACTGCGTCTGTTTTCCACTCCTGATCCTGCAATGCTTTCCACATCAGTTTGCCCGTCGGGGACTTCGGCAGTTCGCTGACAAACTGGATGATTTCAGGCACCTTGTAGGCTGCCATTTCCTCTTTACACCAGGCCACGATGTCCGCAGCGGTGGTGTCCTGGGCATCGGGACTGAGCACGATGCAGGCCTTGACCGTTTCGCCCCGCTTGGGGTGAGGTGATGAAATAATGCAACACTCGTGAATGGCCGGGTGGCGGTACATCAGGCTCTCCACCTCGGAGGGCCAGACTTTGAAACCGGAGGCATTGATCATCCGTTTGACCCGGTCCACCATAAAAAAGTAGCCCTCTTCATCGTAATAGGCCAGATCACCGGTACGAAAAAAGCGCTCGCCATCCAGGGTGATAAACGCCGCTTCGGTCTCAGCTGGCCGGTTCCAGTAACCTACTGTTATTTGGGGGCCACGACTCACGATTTCACCCAC
>JBDNIR010000411.1:0-7386 GCA_041688195.1 Marinobacter sp. | reverse complement strand
TTACCAACCGCTGGTCGATGCCCGCTCCGGACGAATCCGTAACGTTGAAGCTCTTGCTCGCTGGCAACACCCAACCCGGGGGCTGATTTCTCCCGGTGACTTTATACCGCTCGCAGAAGAAACAGGGCAAATTAACGCGCTGGGTGAGTGGATCCTCAAAAAGGCCTGCCGTGACGCCATACATCTGCATGCGCAGGGCTTCCGAAATTGCTCGGTCTCGGTCAATGTGTCGCCGATCCAGTTACGCAAAGTTGGTTCACGTTTATGACGAACCGTGCGTCTGACAATAACGGCAAACTTGGCTCCGATGTAAGCATTCAGCAAGAACCGACACTCCTGTTGCTGGATGACGAGCCGAACATTCTCAAAGCTCTTGCCAGAGTGCTTAAACGTGATGGCTACCGAATCCTTTCTACCACAAGCGTAAAAGAAGCCTTCAGCCTGCTCGCGACCAACGACGTTCAGGTTATTGTCTCTGACCAGCGCATGCCGGAAATGTCAGGGACTGAGTTTCTCAGCGAAGTAAAAGCCATTTATCCGGGTACCGTCCGTATTGTGCTGTCGGGCTATACTGACCTGAAGTCGGTGACGGACGCTATTAACGAAGGAGCAATATACAAGTTCCTGACCAAGCCGTGGGACGACTTACAGATTCGCGAACATATTCAGCAGGCGTTTCTGTACTTTCGTGCGACCCAAAAATAAATCACAGGTTCTTTGGAAAAATCAAGACCATCTTCAGAATCCGGAAATATCGTAAGTGTCGGTATTCGCGGAGAGCGCTTCCTCGACCATGGCGTGAATATTAACAGCTTGGACAACGCAACCGGCTCAGGTGTCACGGCTCTTCATTCTGCTGTGCTTGACCGGAGCCCATATGCGGTCAAATTATTGCGATTAATAAATCTGTCCCGGTTTTCCAGGAACAACACACACCATGCCAACCCAAGCACGACCGGGGTTGCCGCGAACCTGGCTTTCATCAATGCAGTTTCCTAAAAAAACCCCAAACCGAAGCTTGGGGTTTTGATGGTCTTGGTATGACCAGCTTACTCGTCGCGGGAATCGACGCCCGCGCTGGCCTGGAGCTCCATCGCCGGCACGCGGTCAGCACCCCAGCTACGATGAACGTAACCAATGACACGCTGAAGCTCTTGCTCTGTAACGGTCGCCAGCTCGCCACGCTCAAGGGGGTCAAAGTGGAATATGTAAAGCCTGGAGGCGAATTGCTCAATGGGCAACGAAGCCTCGCCGAAACGCTCACCGTGGCCGGAAGTACTAACCACCACGCCATCACCCCAATTCTGGCCACTGTCGTTATTCGGGTTGAAGAAGTACACCCGCATCACGTCCTGAGGGTCCAGGGATACTCGCAAGATAGTAATCGCATGCCAGCCGATAAACCGTGCCGCACTGTCTGTCACCGCAATACCAGCCGGTTGAGGATGAATCAGCGGCTGATCACCGTTGTAGTAAGGGTGATAGCTGGCGTAGAAGTGCCGGAGAAAGTCTTCCAGGTCATCCAGTTGCCCGGTGGCCACATCTACGTTGATCCGGAACCCGCGCCCGGACCACCAACCGTGGAATTCCGGGTTTACCCAACGGTGGGGGTCCCCTTCCCGCCCGACACATCGGCGGCCCATTTCGGCGTAAATGCGGTCCAGGTGAGGCACCACGAGCAAGGAGACCGGGTCAAGATCAATCGGCAGGTTAGCCGCAACCCCCGACAGGCTATCCCTGGAGGAGATTGGCTGCCCCTCAAAATGGATGATGATCTCATCGTCCCGCGCGGCCCAGACCACCATCTGCAATAGATAGTCCGGATCGTTGTAAGCCCACATCGACATCGCCCGCGCCGACTGACACGTAGGATTGTTGCCCTGGCCGACCCCCAGGGGCTGGCCCAGCATACACAGCACCCCTTCCAAGAGGCGTGCACGGGGGGACGGATCATCACCGTAAGCCAGCTTCAGCCGCTCATATGAGTAGTCAGACAACGGTAAAGCAACTTGCCGCCAAAGTGCTGGGGCCACCGGCGGCTGATAAAGAATGCCTCGCTCCAGCATAAGCGCCAGACCGTATATACCCTGGGCTGTACGAGGATGAATAGCTTCCTTAACAATCGCTTGTACCAGATCGTCATAACACAACAGACAATCACGGCCGGTGCTGGAAAGCCCAAGCGCCTCAGCAAGCAAATGATTACTATGCCCCAGCAGGTGCCGAACCAGCACCGCATGGTAAGGCGACACCAGGCCAGTATCGTGCATGGCCCGGGCGAAGCCGGTAGCCTCGTATTGCAGGGCACCGGTGTCCATGGATTCAAGACGTTCGAGATAGACGTCGACACCGGGGTCTTCCCGGCACGCCTGGGTAGTCCCATACAGGCTGCTAATCAGACGGTCTGCGCCCTGGCCGCTGGAACCCAGTTCGATATCCGGGTTAGCGCGACAGACCGCGATTTGGGTAACCATCTGCTTGATGCTGTCGACTTGAATCGGCCGCTGTTGAAGAATCCGCCAGATCTCATCGATCAGTTGATCAATGACATGGTCATAACCGATGCGTTCAGCCAGGTGCTTGACGACGGACCGGCTGATAATAGCCAGGCGCCCCTGGGATTCACGCTCTTCCTCGCTGAAAGTGCCGAACAAAAGCTCGAGGTTGATGGCCAGCACCTGGGTGAGGTAATGGTGCGCCTGTTCCAATGACATGTAAGGATGTTCGTAATCGCCCATGGCGATAGCGAGCAGACGCAACTCACTGACGGCTTCGATAACGACGGTGTCGGACTGGGGGCTTTTCAGGGAAAAGGGCGTCAATGACGGCACCAGAAACTGGGGATCCGCCCAGTCTGAACCTTGAAAGATGCCCGCTTCCTCGAATTGCCGGGCGCGCTGCTCGATTAACGTGCAGCCACCCTCCTGCATCAACACACGCTTGGTTGCTTGAAATACGCGGCCCACTTTCACGGGCTTGGCAAAATCTGGCGCTTCCGCCAGCGACTGTAAAGCCTCATCCAATCGCTTGGACGGACCCTCCAGCTTGCTGGCATCAGCGTTACTGTTAGCCTCTGAGTAACTCAAGCTGACTCCTCGTATCGGATTGCGGCAACGACGAAGTGCTTGCCGCTACCCTTAATTATACATAGAAATCAAGGTCTTCCTGACGCTTGAGCAAGTCCCGCATAACATGGGGATCCTCACCGAAGAAGTAGATCAAACCCCAGTGAGTACCAAACGCTGTTCGTTTGGTTACCGTTTCTTCGACCGGTGGCGTCAGTTCATGGGACTCGAAGTAATCATGATCTTCGGTCTCGGCTGGAATTTCCAGCTTGCTGACGACCCGACGACGGGGATACACCCCGAAACAGCCGGCAACACCTTTGGCGTCGACCACTTCTTTCGGGAAGAAATTGGTGATTTCTTCCTCGGTGGTCTTCGGATCGAACGCCATGATCATACCCTGATAGGCGTTAAACCCATAGGCACGCTCAAGCAGCTCAAACACCTTGAAACCGGGTGGGCGATAGGCCACCTCACCAAAGTACATCTCACCATCACTGGTGACAAAGTACTCAGGGTGAATAAAGCCGAACTCAATATCAAATGTCTTGATTAGCTTCTCGATCTGCCTGGTAATGGCCTCCCGATATTGTTCAAGTTCAGGAGTGGCCGGTACAAAGACCGAATACCCGAGGGTGACATACTCGGAAATGTTGAGGAACCGGATTTTGCCATTATGAATCCAGGCTTCCACCGCAAATTCCCAACCATCGAGGTGAGACTCCATCAAAACCGGAAACTCTTCTTCCGGAATGCTGTCAACTTCGTCCGGTGTGCGGATAACCCGGTGACCAAGACAGCCAGCTTTATCAAAGGCCTTCAGGTGAATCGGGTCATTGGGGTCACCGTCCAGCTTGAGCAGGGTCTGATTGACCCGCTTCAGGAATCGGATAACGTCACCCTTGTCGTGGGCTTCCTCAAAAATACCGACCCGGATACCCCCCAGCTGTGCACGGCGCTTCATTAGTGCCTTGTCACGAAGCAACATGGCCTGGCCAAACAGACGTGGGTTATCCATCAATACCGAATTGATTGCACCCGCCCATTCGACAGTCTCCTCGAACAGTGGGATTGCCACATCCACACCCATATCCTTAAGGGTTTGGGCAATCTCCATCGAGCGGTCGTTCAGGCGTTCAAAGTTCCAGGGCACGTAGGGAATATCGTGCTCCTTGCAATAAGCCTCAGCCCAGTCCGGCGCCACAACCACATAGCGTCGATCAAACCGGTCAGCTGCCTCAACAGCATTCAGACTCCAACCCAAAAGTGCGACATAACCTTTGTTCGGATCGCGGTTTACAGACTCTCGCTTAGCCATTCGTAATACCTCTTGCTGCGACATGTTTGGTTACAAAGGTACACGTTTTTAGCCTGTATTTGAAACCTGAAACCTGGAATAACGTCAAAAAAAAGCCCTGAAAGCCTTGCAGCATAAGGGCTTGAGTGCTGGTCGAGCAAGTTCGTTTAACGACTCATTTGGATGGCTAACTGGTCCTGCCGGATAACCCCAGCGTGCTCAGGGTTCGGGCTCGCACATCCCTCAATAGTGCTTCGTCGTCAACAAGTGACTGTCCGTAAGATGGCACCATAGTTTTCATTCGTTCCTGCCTGGTGGAGTCGCCTGGCCGGGAGTATTTCAGAAATCGCGGGACTCTGGCTGTTTTTGGTAGCGGCCATGACATTTGTTGCCTATCTCAACAAGAAAGGCATGATCGAGAATATCATCTATCTGGCTCTGCCCAAGACCATCAGCGAGAAAAAACTGCTGCTATTTACAGGCTTTTTCTGTTTTGTCTTCTCCTCTTTGGCTGACAATATCACCGCCACTTTAGTCTCAGCTACGCTGATCTTATCACTCGATCTTGACCTGAAAAAACGTATTCGGTTCATTATACTGGTGGTGTTTGCGGTCAACTCCGGCGGCGTGGCGCTGATCACCGGTGACGTGACTACGCTGATGATTTTCCTGGCCGACAAAGTGGAAATCATCTCGTTGCTGACGCTCTCGATACCGTCTTTCGCTGGCGTCTGCCTGTTGGCGTTGCTGCTCTCACGGGGCATGACCGGCACCGTCGTACTGACCCACAAGATGAGCCCGGTACGGCCGGTGGATGTGGTCATCGGCCTGCTGTTCCTGTTTACCATTATTGCCACTATCGTCAGCAACGTACTGTTTGGCATCCCTCCGGTGCTGGTGTTCCTGTTCGGGCTTTCAGTAATGTTCCTGACATCACGGTTCATGAGCGACGACAATGATCTGGACCCGATTCTGGAGTATGTCCGGGCCATTGAGTTTGAAACTCTGTTCTTCCTCGGTATTCTTTTGCTGGTAGGTATGCTGAAAGAAATTCAGGCGCTGAGCTCACTGGTGGCCATCTATGACATGATGCCACCACTGGCAGCCAACTACCTGATGGGCATATTTTCAGCCTTCATTGATAACGTTCCCCTCACCGCGGCCCTGCTCAAATCCGGCATTCAGATGTCAGCGGCGGAGTGGATGGGGCTCACCAACGCCGTCGGCGTTGGTGGATCATTGCTGGTCATTGGCTCCGCCGCTGGCATTGTGGCGATGAGCAAAATACCCGGCCTTACTTTCGCAAACTACCTGAGGTATTTTGTCCTCCTTTTTATTGCTTACACTGTGGGTTACGCAGGTGTCTTCCTGCTTGGCCATGTAATTAACTGAGGTTTTACGATGACAATGGCGTTTCTGGCAATCCTGGGCGGGCTGGTACTGCTGGTTTGGAGTGCTGATCGATTTGTAGAGGGAGCCGTCGCCGTCGCCAAACATGCCGGAATGCCTCCGCTGTTAATTGGTATGGTGGTGATCGGTTTCGGCACCTCTGCGCCTGAAATGGTGGTTTCTGCCATGGCTGCCTCCGATGGCAACCCCGGCCTGGCCCTTGGTAACGCCTATGGCTCCAACATCACCAACATCGCACTGATTATCGGTCTGGTGGCGCTGATCAGTCCGATCAATGTGCACTCCCAGGTTTTGCGCAAGGAACTCCCTCTGCTGTTTGCCATCTCGTTACTGGCTGGTTGGCAATTACTGGATGGAGAGCTCTCCCGCATGGATGCCTGGGTTTTGCTGGGTGCTTTTGCAGTGATTATGGGCTGGTCGATTGTTCAGGGCATGCGCAAAGGTCCTGACGCCCTGTCCGGCGACGTTGATAACGAAATGATCGCCCATCCTATGGCGCTGAATAAGGCACTGATGTGGCTGGTCATCGGGCTGGTGTTGCTGGTGGTCAGTTCCCGCGCGCTGGTCTGGGGTGCGGTCACCGTGGCTCAAAGCCTCGGTGTAAGTGACCTGGTCATCGGCCTGACGATTGTAGCCATTGGCACCTCCCTGCCCGAGCTCGCATCGTCGCTGGCGGCCATCAGGAAGGGCGAACATGATCTTGCGCTGGGGAACGTGTTGGGATCCGGCATTTTCAATACCCTGGCGGTGGTGGGTATCGCTGCGGCGATTCACCCTCTGGCGGTCGAATCTGCGGTTTTGTATCGGGACTGGACACTGATGACCGCATTGACCGTTGCCCTGTTCCTGATGGGCTTCGGTTTCTCCGGGCGGCAAGGCCGCATTAATCGTCTTGAGGGTTCAGCCCTTATGGTGATTTACGCCTTGTACACCGGCTACCTGATCTCCACCGTCATTCGTTAACTGCACGGATAAAAAGCCGTCCATGGCCTTTTCGGGCATCCGGCCCTCAAAGAAACCGTCGGATATGACGGGCACAACTACAATGCAGACATTTGCAGTGTGCCGCCTGAACATGACGTTCTGGTGACACTTCCGGTCAGATTTGGGCCGGCCGGAAGTCCAGTGCCACAGAGTTAAGGCAATAACGCTGGCCGGACGGTGGCGGGCCGTCAGGGAAAATATGCCCGAGATGGCTATCACACCGGGGACAGCGCACCTCAATGCGGGCCATGCCAAGACTGTTATCCTCGATAGCACGGATGTGATCAGAATCAAAAGGCTGGAAAAAGCTGGGCCAGCCAGTTCCGGAGTCGAATTTGGCGTCGGAACAAAACAAGGGCAATTCACAAAGACGGCAGTGATACACGCCGTCTTTTTTGTTGTCGAGCAGCGTTCCGCAGAACGACCGCTCAGTGCCATGATCCAGCAGCACTGTGCGCTCTTCCGCTGTCAGCTTCACGGCGAGGCGCTCGATCTCAGCAGGATTCAGGGGTTGAAGGTCATAACCGGATGCAGATGTGCTCATAGAGGCCTCCTCAGGCTATGATTGATCGGAGTATTCCGGCTTGAGCCGGTCGGGAAATCCTTTGATGAGTTTATCCAGCTTGGGGG
>JBDNIR010000080.1:0-6092 GCA_041688195.1 Marinobacter sp. | reverse complement strand
TCGCCGTCAAACGCAATACCAAGATCGGCCTTTTTCTCCGCAACTGCGTTGCGAAGCCCCTCCATATGCGTTGAGCCAACATTGAGATTGATGTTCAGCCCATCCGGATCAGCACCTATAACCGATACCTTGGCACCCAGCTCCCGGAATACTTTTGGCGCTACGTGATAAGTGGCTCCGTGTGCGCAATCAAGGACGATCTTCAACCCCTCAAGGGTAAATTCGTTGGGTACAGTGCTCTTGCAAAACTCAATATAACGTCCCGGCGCATCATCAACCCGAAACGCTTTACCCAGCTCACCCGAGTCACAAACCACTATCGGCTCGGCCAGCCAACGCTCTATTTCAGACTCAAGATTATCATCCAGCTTGGTACCAGCAGCCGAGAAAAACTTGACGCCATTATCATGATGCGGATTATGGGAGGCGCTGATCACGATCCCTGCAGAGGCTCGAAACGTTCTTGTCAGGTAGGCGATAGCAGGCGTTGGCATCGGCCCCAACAGTTTTACGTCAACGCCGGCTGCAGAAAGTCCAGACTCCAACGCACTTTCAAACATATAACCGGACAACCGGGTATCCTTGCCGATCAATACGCTGTTGCGCTGCCCATCACGTTTGAAAGCCATCCCTGCGGCCCAACCCAGTTTGAGCATGAAGTCCGGAGTAATAGGAGCTTCGCCAACCCGGCCTCTTATTCCGTCGGTCCCAAAGTATTTTCGTTCTGTCATTGAACCACTACCTCCATAGCCATGACGACCTTCACCGCATCCACAGTCTCCCTCACATCATGAGTCCGAATGATGGATGCTCCTTTCATGGCCGCTATTGTCGCGGCTGCGAGACTGGCAGGCAACCGTTCCATCACACCCCTCCCGGTAATCTGCCCTAACATGCTTTTCCGCGACAGCCCCACCAGAACAGGGTAGCCCAAGGTCCGCATTTGCTCCATGGCAGCCAGCAACTCCAGGTTGTGGTCGAGGTTTTTGCCAAACCCGAAGCCGGGGTCCAGCAGGATATGTTGCGCCAACACTCCAGCCTCTTCAGCCAGGCGAACGCGAGACATTAAAAAACTGGCAACTTCACGGTTAACATTGTCATATTCCGGTTTGACCTGCATATCACGGGGCTGGCCTTTCATGTGCATCAGACACACCGGCACGTTGGCCTTGACCGCCGCCGTCACAGCTCCGTCCTGCTGCAAGGCGCGCACATCGTTGATAAGGCCCGCACCCAGCCGAACTGATTCAGTGATCACTTCAGGGCTGCTGGTATCTACCGAGATAATGGTGTCCAGCTCGGCTGCAATCGCCTCCACCACTGGACAGACCCGGTCCAGTTCCTCCTGGACCGATATCTGCGCCGAGCCCGGCCGGGTGGACTCGCCGCCGACATCAATAAACGCGGCACCATCATTCATCATTCGCCGCGCCTGCAAGAGAGCTGCATCACGTTGGTTGAAGCGACCTCCATCGGAAAACGAATCCGGCGTTACGTTAAGGATGCCCATCACGTGGCACCGGGTAAGATCCAGAGAGCGTCCGGCGAAATTCATCAACATATCAAGGGCTCCCCGCTTTTTTTGGCTGGCCAAAAAAGCAAAAAAACGCCGCCCATAACAAGGGCGGCGCTTATTAGACACTGTCACGACCAAGCCCGGCAAAATCACCATTGGGCTTGTGACAGCAGGTTTGTTTAATGCTCTCCCGCTGGGCGACCAACGCCACCGGTTGGGCGACCTTCGTCTGGAGCGCCGCCAGGAGCAGACTGGCTGTCAGACCCTTCCGTTGGCACCCCACCACTGGGGCCGCTGTCATTCCAACCCTTGGGCGGACGCGGTGTGCGGCCTTCCATGATGTCGTCAATCTGCAATCTGTCGATGGTCTCGTACTTCATCAGGGCATCGGCCATATCATCGAGCTTGTCCCTGTTCTCAACCAGCACCTGACGAGCCTTTGCATAACACTCATCAATAATACTACGAATTTCCTCGTCGATACGTTGAGCGGTTTCAGGCGAGTATACCGTCTGGGCTTGCCCGGCCGATCGGCCAAGGAAAGGCTCTTCGCTATCAGTATCGTACTGCAAGGGTCCCAGCTTTTCCGACAGGCCCCAACGGGTGACCATATTGCGAGCAAGTTTAGTAGCCCGCTCAATGTCGTTGGAGGCACCGGTCGTTACACCATCGAAACCGAGCGTCAGCTCTTCCGCCAGACGGCCACCAAACAAACTGCAGATCTGACCGATCAGAAAGCGCTTGCTGTGACTGTACTTATCCTCTTCAGGCAGGAACATGGTGACACCCAAGGCCCGGCCGCGAGGAATAATACTGACTTTATAGACCGGGTCATGTTCAGGCATCAAGCGCCCAATAATGGCATGCCCGGATTCATGATACGCCGTGTTCAGCTTTTCTTTCTCGTTCATCACCATGGACTTGCGCTCAGCGCCCATCATGATTTTGTCTTTTGCCAACTCCAACTCTTCCATGGTAACCAGGCGCTGGTTACGGCGGGCTGCGAACAAGGCTGCCTCGTTAATCAGGTTGGCCAGATCAGCACCTGAGAAACCGGGTGTGCCCCGCGCGATCAGCGAGGGCTCAACACCATCCGCTAAGGGCACCTTTTTCATATGCACCTTCAGGATCTGCTCGCGGCCAAGAATGTCTGGCAGGCTCACCACGACCTGACGGTCAAAGCGACCCGGGCGGAGCAATGCCGGATCAAGAACATCCGGGCGGTTGGTGGCGGCAATGACGATGACGCCCTCGTTTCCTTCAAAACCATCCATTTCGACCAACAGTTGGTTGAGCGTTTGCTCACGCTCATCGTGACCACCACCCATGCCGGCACCACGGTGACGACCCACCGCATCGATCTCATCGATAAAGATAATGCATGGGCTCTGCTTCTTCGCCTGCTCAAACATGTCCCGTACACGGGACGCACCTACGCCCACGAACATTTCGACGAAATCCGAACCCGAAATCGAGAAGAAGGGAACCTTGGCCTCACCCGCAATTGCCTTGGCCAACAAAGTTTTGCCGGTACCGGGCGAACCCACCATCAACACGCCTTTCGGAATACGGCCACCGAGACGCTGAAACTTGCTGGGATCACGAAGGAAATCGACGATTTCCTTGACCTCTTCTTTGGCTTCATCGACACCGGCAACATCCGCGAAGGTCGTCTTGATCTGGTCTTCGCTCATCAAGCGGGCTTTACTTTTGCCAAAGGACATCGGCCCTTTGCCACCGCCACCGCCTTGCATTTGCCGCATAAAGAATACGAACAGAGCGATAATGATCAATATCGGGAAAGCCGCGACCAAAAGCTGTGTCCAGATGCTCTGACGCTCTGGTTCTTTACCGACGATTTCAACGTCGTTCGCCAACAGATCATCCATCAGCTTGTTGTCAGGCACCTGCGGCCGAATCGTCTCGAAACGGCTGTTGTCGCCTGACGTGCCTTGAATTTTCAGACCATCAATAGTGACTTGTCGCACTTGGCCCTCTTGGACCATCTGCACGAACTGCGAGTAATTAACTTGCTGACCGCTGGTTGTCGGTGTGAAGTTCTGAAACACCATCAGCAGCACGGCGGCTATTATTAGCCATAAAACCAGATTTTTTGCCATATCGTTCAAGGATCGTCACCTGTGAATTGAATGATCGCGTGTCAGACGGACCTCTTTCGACACCTTACACTACTTGTACGTCTGTCCACCAGAAACAGCCCTTCCGTATCGACCCCAAAGCGTGCGTCAGCCTTTGAAACCTTTACAGACCTGATATATCTCCCGGGAACGCGCCCGGGACGAATCCGGCTTTCGACTTACCACGTTGCTAAACGACTGACGCATAGCCATCAACAATGCTTCGAAACCCTCACCCTGGAACACTTTGGCCACCAGCACCCCTCCTGGAGCAAGTACCTGCTGGGACATATCCAGGGCCAGCTCAATCAACCCCATGGCTTTTGGGATGTCCACCGCAGCCATACCACTCATATTGGGTGCCATATCTGAAATTACAACGTCAGCGCGGCGATCTCCCAACAATGCCAACAAAGAATCCAGCACCGACTGCTCTGTAAAGTCACCCTGCACAAAGCGCACGCCAGCAATTGGATCCATCGGCAGGATGTCGCTGGCGATCACAACACCCTGCTCGCCCACACGGTCAGCCGCCACTTGCGACCAGCCGCCGGGAGCCGCACCCAAATCAACCACAATTTGGCCAGGCCTGAACAGACGATCCTTGTCGTCCAGCTCAATGAGCTTGTAGCTGGCCCGGGAGCGATACCCGTCAGCTTGTGACCGTTTGACCCAGGTATCATCAAAATGTTCCTTCAGCCAGCGGTCGCTGGACTTTGAGCGGGCCAAACTGCACCTCCTGCCGGGGATTACTGAATGAAAGTCACCATAAGTGGTATCGACAATTTAACCACCGGCGGACTCTGATACAATTCGACTATTATACGGATTTGGCGACCAGAATGTCGCCAGCGTTTTACCAATAACCTCCATCAAGAGATTAAATTATGAGCCTGTCGCCTGAACAGCGTCGCGAATATCGGGCGATTGCCCACAACCTGAAGCCTGTAGTAATCATCGGCGACAAGGGCCTGACAGAGAACCTTCAGCAGGAACTTGACCGGGCTCTTAATGACCACGAATTAATCAAAGTGAAAATTGCCACCCCGGACCGGGATCAGCGCCAGGAACTAACCGAGGCGCTCTGTAAAACCTCCGGCGCCCAGTTGGTTCAAAGCATCGGCAAGATTGCAGTGATTATGCGCCGTGCTGCCAAGCCCAATCCCAAGCTCTCGAATCTGCAGCGCGCACAGTAGGTTCGCGCTCAACGAGGTAATAAAAAAGCCGGCATCAGGTAGCCCTGTGCCGGCTTTTTTTTGCTTACGGAGAAGCTTAAACGTACTCCACTTCCTCGATTTCGTACTCAACGGTGCCGGAAGGTACCCGAATGGCAACCACGTCACCTTCGCTTTTCCCGATCAACGCCCGGGCAATAGGCGAGGATACAGATAACCGGCCGGCCTTGATATCGGCCTCGTCTTCACCGCAAATCTGGTAGCGGACCTGCTCGTCGGTATCGACGTTCAAAAGATGCACTGTCACACCGAAAATAACCTTGCCGGTATTTTCGATCATGGTGACATCGATAACCTGAGCTGCTGACAGCTTGGATTCAATTTCCTGAATCCGTCCTTCGATAAAGCTCTGCTGATCGCGCGCCGCATGGTACTCGGCATTTTCTTTCAGATCACCATGTTCCCGGGCGGTGGCGATGGCCTTAATTACCCGGGGACGATCTCCAGATTTGAGCTGTTTAAGCTCTTCTCGAAGGCTGGCTTCGCCCTTAACAGTCATAGGTACTCGGGTTGTCATAACATTCACTTTCCTGCGTGCAGTTCCTGGAGCCGGCGTACCGTTCTCTCAGGTCCAAAATTAATTGCCCGACAGAAGGCTTCGCCCCCCGCCAGAGTAGTTGTATAGGCCACTTTACGTTGCAAGGCGGACTGGCGAATCTGGGCCGAGTCCGATATTGCCTTGCGGCCTTCGGTTGTATTGATAATCAACTGGATCTGGTCATTCTTGATCGCATCAACAATGTGCGGGCGACCTTCGCGCACCTTGTTGACCCGCTCCACGGCAATGCCCGCAGCGCGTAGCGATTCCGCGGTACCGGTAGTGGCAACCAGCTTGAAGCCTGCAGCAACCAGGTCACGGGCCACCTTGAGGGCACCGGGTTTATCCACATCCCGCACGGATATGAAGGCAGTTCCCTGCACTGGCAGGCGCTCGCCCGCCGCCAAAGCAGCCTTGGCAAAAGCTTCATCAAAGCTGTCACCAATACCCATAACTTCCCCGGTGGACTTCATTTCCGGCCCAAGAATGGGGTCCACCGCCGGGAATTTACTGAACGGGAACACCGACTCTTTCACCGCAAAATGCGTAGGTATGATCTCCTTGGTGAACTTTTGCTCCGCCAAAGATGTACCCGCCATGCAACGAGCAGCCACTTTCGCCAGTGAGACACCGATGGCCTTCGACACAAACGGCACCGTACGGGA
>JBDNIR010000410.1:0-4619 GCA_041688195.1 Marinobacter sp. | reverse complement strand
GGGCATCTGTTTTTTGACTCCGTCAGTGACTTCGAGGCGGCTTTCGGCCCCCATGCCAAAGAGATTCTTGGAGATATCCCGAATTTCACTAACGTTCAACCCACGGTTCAGATCAGCGAAGTCATCGAATAGACCCCGAGTGTTTCAGTGAACATGGTCTCGCCCTGACTATGAAGTTATTGGAGACTCATGAGTTCTGAAACTATTACATCCATTCACAAATTTAATCGGCTTCAAAAATCCGGGTTTGCGGGTGAAAAGTGTACCAGGCGAACCAGAAGGCCCGGGTCCCGGGAAGCAGCTGCCCGGATTCATCACGCAATTCGGCCGAGGGTACGTCCGGATCATAATGGATGCTGACGGTCTTACCGCCTACCCGATCATCAAGAACGGCACCATGATCTGCCAGTTCGGGGAATGGCCAGGCCTTGCTCTCACCATTGTGAGTCCAGCCCAACACCCAGGTTTTCGGGTGATATTGTCGACTGGTGTGAGTCACCGGAAAGTAGAGCCGCTCGGAGTGGTCATAGTCACCGTAGGGCGACATCCGGTAGTTCCGGCGGTGGCCGGTGTCTGTCGAAAGCACCTGGCCAGCAGAGCCAACGCGTTCCAGCCAGCGTTGCCAGAGTTCGTGTCGAATGGCGACAGGCTCCAGTTCCGTGCCTGCGAGGGGGCCGGAAACCGCCCGACCCTCAATCTGTGACCATAGAGATTCGGTCTGGTGGTCGTACATCAGCAAGTCACTGTTATAGAGCAGGCCCGACACACCAAAGGTCAAATGCCGGCCATCCACCACTGGGTCGAATGCCATGCCGGTGCCACAGAGCGGGCAGAAGGTGATCAATACCGGTACGCCATCCATGTCGTGATTGACGATTTCATGCCAGTTCAGAATGCCAACGGGGTACGCAAACCGGGCTTCCCCATGATCGTAGGTCAGCATCAGGTCTTCAGCACGCCAGGGCAAGGTTTTCGTAGAGTCCTCAAATTCTGGATCGTCTATTGAGGGGATGCCATCACGGGGCGGACCTCCACGGAGGATTTCATCAACCGGCACCCGTGCGTTGCTGATATCAAATTCGTTTTTCTGCTCTGCAATGAGCGGCTGTGCCGCAGCCAGGAACACTGCGATAACAATTATCCGTGTCCGTATAGTCAGCATTTTCATAATCACCACCTCCACTCAAGCCTGACGGTTTACAAGGTGAGACCCCTGAACAACCGGAGTGTTACAAAGCGCCTTTCTGAAACTGTATTTTTTGTGCTTCCTCGTGCACTCTCTGCTCTGCAGACTCGGCTTCCCGGCGTAAGTATATATCCCTGCTGACGCTGGTATGGGTCGGCGCTGTAACGGTCGTTCCGGTCGCCTGTCTGTGTTATCACTAACAACAGAAACATCATCGGGGTACTGCATGTTACTGAACTGGCTTTCAAGGCACCTGGCCGCTTACCTTTCGAAAGAAATTTCCCGGCACTCCATCAGAACGTCAACCTGGGAAGCAATGGTGAATATCCTCCAGCCCGGAGACGTTGTGCTGGTGGAGGGAAACACGCGGATCAGCGTCGCAATCAAGTACCTGACCCAGTCCACGTGGTCTCACGCTGTGCTGTACCTTGGACCGGATGCCGGACTTGGAACATCGGACGATGGTGAAGCTCACGTGCTCATTGAGACGGACCTTGAGGACGGTATCCGTCCGCTCCCACTTTCCCATTACCGACACGCCCACACCCGCATCTGCCGCCCGGTCGGGCTAAGCGACAAGGACCTCCGAACGCTTACGGAATACGCTTTTAGCAGACTCGGCCATCAGTACGATATGAAAAACGTGTTTGATCTGGCCCGTTACCTTTGGCCAACGCCTCCTGTGCCAACACGCTACAGACACAAGCTGCTCGCGTTCGGAAGCAGCGATCCCACCCGGGCCATCTGTTCAACCTTTATTGCCGAAGGATTCCAGCAGCTGCGCTATCCGATCCTGCCAGTGGTGAAAACACTTCCCGCAAACGATCCTGACTGTGAAGACTGCGTGTATGAACGTTTCCGGGTTCGGCACCACTCCCTGTTCACACCCAGAGACTTTGATGCCTCCCCTTATTTCCGGATTATCAAACCCACCATTGAAGGCGAATTCGATTACCGGACCATCGACTGGGAGGACCGTTAACGCTGAGGCTGCCAGTCACCCCGCCTGGGCTTCTGTTTCAGTCCCTTCGGCACTGACATCAAACCGTTTCAGCATTTCATCAATGCGTTGACTCAAGTCCCGATCAGACAACTGCAAGGCCGATACAAAGAAGGGTGGAGCGTGTGGCCCCACCCAAGATCGACAATGGACTTACTGATGCAAAACAACGCTACGGCTTGTCGATGAACTTCTGCTGCTCCTGTCGAGTGAATTCGGTCAGTGCCGCCAGCTCCTGAGACCCCCATTCGAGGGGCTCGGCGGCCATCGGTGCAACCATACATATCTGGACCATTTCATCCAGGTGCACCATGTCCATACCGAAGTCCCGCTTGCCCATCGCAACACGATGTGGGTACTCATTCTTGAAAGTGTCCAGGTAGACCATGCCGTTCGTATGACAGGTGGCACAGGACAACCCGTTAGAGGACAGGCTGGTGTCATTGAATAGTTCTTTTCCCATGGCTCTCAGTTCAACGACGTCACCCTGGTAGGGTTTGTAACCCTCGGGGCGGCGCACGGCTTTCTTGAGACTCGCCGATACGCCTTCTCCCTCGGCTTCGCCTTCAGCCTCTCCTTCAGCCTTGCCCTCGGCTTCTCCCTCGCCTTCCGCGCGCGCTTCAGCTTCACCTTCACCTTCGGCGCGGCCCTCTGCTTCGCCTTTTGCTTCCCCTTCAGCCTCCCCCTGTGCGGCTTCCGCAGAGGGGATTAGGCCAAGGTTGGAGCCTGTGTGTATGTTGAAACCCGCCACAGCCACCACGGTCATCATGGGTATGGATACCATGAGATTTCGCGACAGCTTGCTTAAGAGCGCCTTTCGATTTTTTTCTTTGGACATGTCAGCAACCTCCGGTCGTATTTTCGTTATTCAGGGTGTAGACCCTTCATACAGGTCTTTGAAGCACGGACACCCTTGCCGCGCGTTTGTTACAAGCGGTTCTGTCCCAACCAATCGATTCGACAGAGAACAACCCCGGCTGAGAATTGCTTGCCGTGGCTCCCGGGAGGCGGATTCCGATGGGTGGCCAGACCAGTAACGCATGGTGATGTCATCCGGTGTGGCCCGGACATGGGTCAAACTGACGGTAGCGCGCCCTTTTCGCTTCATGGCGATGGCAACAGTGGCTGGCCAGGGCCGGCTGGCGCGATGCAATGCCAACAAGGTTGAAGCTGTCCGATTCCGATCAGTGCGCCTGAGTGCCCGACGCATCAGATATTGCCGAAAGGCTGGCACCAGTCGGGGCATCAGGGATGATGTACTTATGGGCGACTCAACCATGTCCCAGGTTTCTTTCAGTGTCTCCCCGTCCCACTCCCACTGAACCGGCCCGCGCTGGCAGCCTTCAAAGGCAAGCAGAAAAAAGGGCTGATAGAGAGCGAGAGTTTCATCAGCCAGAAACTTGCGCACGCCCGCAATGCTCTCAAGGGCGCTTAGGCGTCGGACCAGAAGTCCTCTACTTAGCGCCTGATCCGAGGAAATTCTTGCCGGATACCGGTAATTATTGAGCAATGCCAGAATCAGGCCCCGGTTGTTGGCCGCCAGCCAGGATCCTCCTCCCACAGGGTCCCGAGGCATCAGGGTGCTCACATTGCCTTTTTGCTCGATAACGGGCGGTTCGGCCTCGGGCCGTGCCAGAGACTCATCCCGGTTGAAAAACAGATCCAGGCCCCGGTTCGAAAAATGCCAGCTGACCGTGCACATGGTTCAGGCACTTCGGGCCAGGCCTGCCGCCTGCCCTTCCAGATATCGTAGCGTTGAGGGGTGAACGCCGAAATCAGCGCTAACCTCCACCCCGGCCTGTTCGGCCAGCATGCCGATGATGGCCATATGATGGATGGTGTGGCTGGCCAGAAACACCAACTCACGTTCCACGCTTGTCTTCACGGTCTGATGCTCACCGGCACTGTTATGGCGCATGCCAAGTTCACTCTCACAGGGCCCTTCAAACCGACGACGAAGAGCCTCTATGGTCTTTTCCAGGCAATCACGTGCCGCCCGCCTGTCTGTCTCCAGGGACAGGTCCCGGTTGCGGTTCTCGTAGTCAAGCAGATCGCCAGCGCTGGAAGTGGCTGTCAGCAGCGCACTGTAGTGATCGATAATGTGCCGGACATGCTTGCCGATAACGTGTTGGTTTCTGGCACCAAAACACCGCCGGTACAAAGCACCCGGCATCTGGTCAAGCAGTTGGACAAGCTGACTGATCGCATGGGCATTTTCTTCGACGATCCGGTTCAAGGCCCGGTTACTGTCTGAAACTGGCTGTTTCATCGCATCTATCCGTTTTTCGTTGTTCTTTACGGTGCTGTTAACGGCCGTGTGGACACAAGACAGACTCATGCCCACACGTGTTCGCTAATCAGGCCTTGGCTTTACCTTCTGCTTCTCCTTCGCCCTCGGCTTTACCTTCTCCTTCGCCCTCGGCTTTACCTTCT
>JBDNIR010000409.1:0-9218 GCA_041688195.1 Marinobacter sp. | reverse complement strand
GGAAGGCAAACTGGTCGTTGAACTGGTGGATTCCGGAACTTCTCAGGTCGTATGGCGTGGCGCCAGCAAGCGCTACCTGAATGAAGACCAGAGCCCGCAGTACCGGAGGGAGCTGATTGACGAGGTAATTGCTGACATGTTTGCCAAGTATCCTCCAGGCGTTGAAACCTGATGTCTGATATCGGGAGCCCGGGCCTATGAGTTGGATAACGCTTGGCCGGTATTCGTTGCCTTTTGAGGCGCACCTGGACCGGTCACGTCTGGAATCCGAAGGAATAGATGCCTTTGTGGCGGATGAGTACACCGTCAATATGCAATGGATGTTGTCGAATGCTATTGGCGGTGTTCGTTTGCAGGTGCAGGAGGATGACCTGTACCGGGCCCGACAAATCCTGGCAGAGGATCGGTCCGGCCTGATCGACGATTTGCCGGAGACCGGGCCTGCACAGGAACAGGACGTTAACCCGCCCGTTTTATCTGTTTTAGCCTCAAAACGCCGCAAGCGCGGCTTCTTCGCTATGCTGCTGGCATTGTTTATCGGTTCCTGAACGCTGTTATAGTATTGGTCTCACACCACTTCCGTGAATTTGACCCGAAAACAGAGCTCGTAGTATGAAAAATCGCAATCAGGGTGGCCTGGTATTTTCAACCGAGCAGGGCCGTATGTGCCCCGGTTGCAGTCAGCCCGTTAACGACTGTACCTGCAGACAACCTGCCCGGCCGGTTGGAGACGGTGTCGTACGGGTCAGTCGCGAGACCAAAGGCCGCAAAGGAAAGGGCGTCACGCTGATTACCGGCGTACCGATGAGTACCGACGAACTCAAGGCCTTCGCCAAGGTACTGAAGGCCCGGTGTGGCGTCGGTGGCACGGTGAAAGACGGGGTGATTGAAATACAGGGTGATCAGAGGGACATGTTGGTACCCCTGCTTCAGGACAAAGGCTGGATGGTTCGCCGTTCCGGTGGCTGAACGGCGAAGGGCCCGGCGCTTTCTGCTTAGGTTCGGGTATCTCTAAAGGTCTAGGGCGCAAATGGTGGATTTACCCACTACAATGACGCTTTGTGCATTTTACGAAAAGGTGGGGGACAGGCATGCATATTCTGGTCATGGGCGCGGGTGTTGTCGGTATTACAACAGCCTGGTATTTACGACAGGCAGGTCACGACGTGACCGTTGTTGATCGTCAGAACAAAGCCGGGGTTGAAACCAGTTATGCCAACGGTGGCCAGATTTCGGTGTCTCATGCAGAGCCTTGGGCGAACCCCTCTGCGCCGTTTAAAGTGCTCAAATGGCTCAGCCAACCCGATGCACCGCTGTTATTCCGGTTTCGTATGGACCCGGCCCAGTGGCGCTGGGGGCTGCGCTTCCTGATGGAATGCACGCCTGCCCGCACCGCTCACAACATCCGGCAGACGGTGAACCTGGGTACCTATAGTCGAAGCTGCCTGCAGGCGTTGCGCAGGGATACCGGGGTTGAATACGACCATCTTGAGAAAGGCATCCTGCACTTCTACACCGACGAAGCTGAATTCCAGGGTGCCCTGGAACCTGCCCGCCAGATGCGCGAGTTGGGCTGTGACCGTCAGGTGATCGATGCGGCCAGGGCCGTAGAACTGGAACCCGCGCTGGCACCGATCCGGGACCGCATTACCGGTGCAACCTATACCCCGGAAGATGAATCTGGTGACGCCCGAAAATTCACCCAGGCGCTGGCCGGGAAAGCCGCCGCGGCGGGTGTTGAATTCCGGTATGGCACGGAAGTGGTGGGGTTCGATAAAACCCGGGACACCATCGTAGGCGTTCACACAGTGTGTGAGGGCGCTCATGAAACTCTTCGTGCTGACGGCTATGTGCTCAGTATGGGAAGCTACAGCGCGCCGATGGCGAGAACTCTGGGGCTGTCGCTGAACATATATCCCGCCAAGGGCTATTCCATCACCGTACCGGTCAAGAATGCCGATGCTGCGTTCAGCGTCAGCCTGACGGACGACCAGTACAAATTGGTGTATTCACGCCTCGGCGACACGATGCGGATAGCCGGTACTGCAGAACTTAACGGTTACAGCCGTGATCTCAATATGACCCGCTGTCAGGCGATCGTGCGGCGCACCGCTGAGATCATGCCAGAGGCGGGGCACTGGGATCAGGCGTCGTTCTGGACCGGCCTCAGGCCGACCACGCCCTCAAACGTGCCATATATTGGCAAGAGCCACTTCAGAAATCTGTATCTGAATACCGGGCATGGAACACTGGGATGGACGCATTCTTGTGGCTCGGGCGCAGCCATTGCGGACATCATTACGGGCCGGAAGCCGGAAGTGGACTTCGCATTCACCGGGCTCACCCGCTGATTGTCAGGCGGTAAAAAGCGACTCAAAGCACGATGGTGGTGAACCAAAAAGTCTTTTGCAGACTACTCTGTTAACCTGCTCATTCTTTTGATGCGAACGGAGTTTCTGCATGATTACAGTTCATCACCTTAATAATTCCCGCTCGCAACGCGTTCTCTGGATGCTGGAAGAGTTGGGAGTGCCCTTCGAGATCCAGCGTTACGAGCGTGATCCCAAAACCATGCTGGCGCCTGCAAGCCTCAAGAAAATACACCCGTTGGGTAAATCACCGGTAATCACCGACGGCGATCTGACCGTGGCAGAGTCCGGCGCTATTATAGAATACCTTGCCCACACCTATGGCAAAGACACCATGCTGCCGGAGGGCGGCGGCCAGGCGTGGCTTGATTACACTTACTGGTTGCATTACGCCGAAGGCTCTTTGATGCCTCCGCTGGTTATGCGCCTGGTGTTTGAAAAGGTAAAAACCAGCCCGATGCCGTTTTTTATCAAGCCAGTGGCAAAAGGCATTACAGACAAAATCAATCAGATTTTCATCGGTCCGATGATCAAGACGCACATGGATTTTGTGGAATCCCACCTGGCGAAAAACACCTGGTTTCTCGGGGATAACCTCAGTGCGGCGGATATTCAGATGAGCTTTCCGTTGGAAGCCTCAGTGGCCCGGGGTATCGTCGGCAAGAACCGGCCTCATATCACCGCCTGGGTGGAACGTATACACGCCAGACCTGCTTACCAGAGCGCCCTTGAAAAGGGCGGGAAATATGATTTTGCCTGAGTAGACGGCGGAGGGATCCGGCGTCTTCGGCCGTGAACCCTCCGCCAGGATCAGATTCTTACTTCAATTGATCTCGAATCAGCTTCTTGTTTATTTTGCCGACGCTGGTCTTTGGTATATCGTCAACAAAATCAATATATTCGGGGATCGCCCACTTATTTATTTCGCCACTGTCCACAAACTGTTGCAGATGCTTCTGAATAACGGCTGCATCGGCGTCTGCCCCGGGTTTGAGCACCACCAGGGCGTGGGGCCGTTCACCCCATTTCTCGTCCGGCAGACCCACCACCGCAGCGCCAGCGACGGCAGAATGTTGACTGATCAGGTTTTCAAGATCCAGTGATGACAGCCACTCGCCGCCGGTTTTAATAACATCCTTGATGCGGTCCTTGATGACGAGTGTCTGGTCGGGCTCAATGCTGGCGACATCACCGGTATGAAGCCATCCTCCGGCCCACAGGTCTTCACCTTTCTCGGGTTCTTTCAGATAGTTCTGGGTCAGCCAGGGCGCCCGGGTGACTACTTCGCCTTTGGCATCGCCATCCATTGGCAGGGTTTTGCCGCTATCGTCGAGAATACGAATGTCCACCAACGGCACGGGGATGCCGGTCTTGATGCGTTTGACGGATTGCTGCTCCAGCGGCAGGTCAAGGTCTTCCGGCAGCAGGTGCGACGTGGTCAGCAGCGGGCCGGTTTCGGACATGCCATAGCCGGTGTACATGTGAATACCGAGTTTGGCGCCAGCCTTACAGAGGCCCTCAGTAAGCGCACTGCCGCCGATCAGCACATGCCAGTCACTGAGGTCCGCCGTCTTGATCGATTCTGTTGCCATCAACATCTGCATAATGGTGGGTACACAGTGGGAGAAAGTCACCTTGTGCTGCTTTAACAGGCCTACCAGCATTTCAGGCTCATACTTGCCCGGGTAGACTTGCTTGATACCCAGCAGGGTAGCCACATAGGGAACGCCCCAGGCATGCACATGAAACATTGGCGTGATAGGCATGTATACGCTTGAGGAGCGCATCAATGGCCGCTCGTCGTAAGTGGACAGGGCACTGGCCATAACCAGTGTGTGCAATACCAGTTGCCGGTGGCTGAAGAACACGCCTTTGGGGTTACCGGTAGTGCCGGAGGTGTAGAACGTGGTGGCAACACTGTTTTCGTCAAAATCCGGGAAATCAAAGTGGGTGTCGGCCTTGCTCAGCAAGGCTTCGTATTCGCCATGGATCTTCAGGCTGGTGGATTTTGCCCGGTTGTCGTCAGTCAGCTGGATGTAACCTTTGACCGTTGTCAGCTCGTCGCTGACCTGCTCCATCAAAGGTGCGAAATCATCGTGAACCATCACCAGATCATCTTCGGCGTGGTTCATGGTGTAAACGATCTGCTCCGGCGACAACCGAACGTTGACGGTGTGCAGTACTGCGCCGAGCATTGGGATGGCAAAGAAACATTCGAGATAGCGGGGAGTGTCCCAGTCCAGTACCGCCACCGTATCCCCCGCCTTGATGCCCGCATTCGTCAACGCGTTGGCGAGACGGTGGATGCGTTCCACAAGGTCTTTGTACGTGTACTTGCTGCGGTTGGCATAACAGATTTCCTGATCCGGCGCGTACCGGGGCGCTGATAAAAGCAGTTGCTTGATCAGCAAAGGGTACTGGTAAGCGTTATCAGCTGCTGGAAGCATCTTGGTCTGAGCCATTGTGACAATACCTCTGGTTCTCGTATGTTGGAGTTGTAGCGAGACAGAGGTTTAATCTGACACAGTTCACCCGAAATCGGAACCGTTCAAGAGGCAAAAATCCGCACGGCAGAGGGTTTTCCGGCGGATTGGTAGAATGGCTGGCAATCGTGTTTTACTGCGGTTTACCAGATGCTATTCGTAGGTGCAGAGATAGGCGGTATCGATGTCGGTCTTAACCTGAAAGCTGGACTGACCAGCGACCTGGAAACTTTCACCGGCGCCGTAAACCATCCACTCAGACATGCCTGGCAGCAGCACAGTCAGGGCACCGCTGATGACGGTCATGGTTTCTTTCTGGTTGGTACCGAATTCGTACTCGCCCGGGCTGATGACGCCGACGGTGGCAGGCAAGGTAGACGATTGAAATGAAATGGATTTTGCTTTTCCATCAAAGTACTCGTTAACCTTCAACATAGAATGTCTCCTGAAATTTTGAAGGCCTACTATACGGCAATTTAATGGTCCCAGGGCTTGCCGCGGGTTTTCTCCGTAATACCGACCTTGATGTGCATGGCCGCCTTGGCAAGAATATTCGCGCTTATGGGTGTCGTCAGGAAAAGGAACACCATAATCAGAAGCTCTGACACGCCAGCGTCTTCACCCTGACTGAAAAAGTACACAATGGAGGCCATCGCGATGCTGCCGACACCCAGTGTTGTCGCCTTCGTCGGGCCATGCAGACGGGTGAAGAAATCCGGGAATCTGGCCAGGCCAATGGCGCCTACCAGGGCAAATGCACCACCGGCAACCAGCAATATCGACACTATCAGCTCTGCTGCAAACGTCATGTGCGGACTCGCTTTGTCAGTCGCTGGTGGCTGTTACGATCAGTCTGGTGTGGCGTACTCATTCGATAACACTCCCGCGTTTGAGGTATTTAGCCAGCGCCACAGTTCCTACAAAACCCATGACGGCGATCAGCAGAGCCGCTTCCAGATAAAGCCGCGTACCCAAGGTAATACCGAACAGAATGATGAGCGCTATGGCGTTTATGTAGAGCGTGTCCAGCGCCAGTATGCGATCCGGGGCGTCGGGGCCCCGGATCAGCCGATAAACGTTAAGCGCAACCGCAAGACTGATCAGCACAATGGCGAAGGGGAGGGCAAAGGCAATCATGAGAATATCTCCAATAATGGCTGCTCGTACCGTTTGTGAATGTCTGCGATGAGTGCCTGGTCATCACACACGTCCACGGCGTGGATCAGCAGAATCTTGTGATCATCACTGACATCCGCACTGACCGTGCCGGGTGTCAATGAGATGGTGCTGGCCAGCATGGTTATCCCCAAGGGGTGCGTAAGAGTCAGGGGATAACAGACAAAAGCGGGTCGTGGTTCTCGCCGAAAGCTTAAAACCAGGCGTGCGACGGTCATGCTGGCCACCACAATATCCAGCATGACCCTGAATGCATACGGCACCAGTTTCCAAGGTTTTTGAATAGTCGGATTGTCGGGCCAGAATCCTCGGGTAAGCAGCGGTAGCCGCCAGGCGAGTATCAACCCCAGCACGACGTTACCCGCCGACGCACCCGCCAGCATCAGCCAGACCAGGAGAAGTGCAAAACTCAACAGGGGCTGGGGCAAACCGAAGCGTGCGTTCATTTTTCACCCTCCGTGAAAACAGGCATCTCAAGAATTTCGATATAGCCTGCAGGGTTGTGCAGCTGGGCGGCAGTATCGTCGGTGTAGCGGCTTATCGGCCCAGCCAGCGCCACGATCACGATGCTGAGCCCGATCAATGCCGTAGCCGATGCCGTCACCGGTAAAGTCAGCTTACTGTCTGATTCTATGTGCCCTTCATTGTTTCGCCAGAACACCATGCTGCCCGCATGGCTGTAAGCGATCAGGGTAAAGAAGCTGCCAATCAGTATCACTGACCATAGCAGGGCCATTTCGACACCGGGGGTGACGGCCTGAAGAATCAGCAGTTTTGCAAAGAAGCCGCTCAGGGGCGGCAAACCGGCAGAGGCGGTTGCACCCAGCAGAAAAAGAGTTCCTAACAGGGCACGGTTGTGCATCCTGGGAGCCGTTACGATCTTGTCACCGGCAGAGCCGCGCTGATTGGACACCAGATCGACCACCAGAAAAAGCCCGCCAACCACCCAGGTGGTGTTGATCAGATAAAACAGCGCTGCGGAGGTTCCCGCTGAGGTGTTCAGACCGATGGCCGCCAGCAAGGTGCCAACAGAAACGATCACCTGCCATGCAATCAGTGTTTTCAGCGTCCTGGAACCCATTAATCCCATCACACCGACAGCCAGAGTGATCAGCGCGAACGGGAATAGCCAGTCCATCCCCAAGTTGGCCAGATCGCCGGCATCATCACCAAATATCAGCGTGTATACCCGGAGGATGGCGTATATACCGACTTTGGTCATCACCGCAAACAGCGCAGCGACGGGCGCTGTCGCGCTGGCGTAGGCCCGTGGTAACCAAAAGCACAAGGGCAGGATGGCAGCTTTCAGGCCGAATACCACCAGTAGCAGCATGCCTCCGGCTTTCACCAGCGGCAGGTCTTCACTGCTTATTTTGGGCACCTGTAACGCCAGATCCGCCATGTTCAAGGTGCCGGTCACGCTGTAGATCATGCCAACACTGATGAGAAACAACGCGGAGCCGATCAGGTTCAGAACCACGTAGTGCAGGCCGGGCACCGTGCGTGTGCTTCCGCCGCCGTGCATCAGCAAGCCGTAGGAGGCGATCAGCAATACTTCGAAGGCGACAAAGAGGTTGAACAGGTCGCCGGTCAGAAACGCTATGTTCAGCCCCGCTAACTGGAACAGAAACAAGGTATGAAAGTGGGGCCCCTGAGTATCTGTTTTATGTGTGGAGTAAATATGGCAGAACAAAGCAAGAACCGCCGTTACCAGCAACATAAGTGCCGCCAGCCGGTCCAGCACCAATACAATGCCGAACGGGGGCTGCCAGTTGCCGAAAGCGTACATCCGATAGCTGCCGTCGTCGGCTAGCCCCAGCAATACCACGGCGGCAACCAGCATCAGGACCGTAGTGGTCAGTGCCAGTGTTCTGCGCAGTTGCATGGGAGCATAGGCCATGAATATCTGTAGCACGCCACCGAGTAGTGGAATGAGGATAGGAGCGGTTAACCAGTGGTTCATTGGTTTTTCTCCCTGACATCCGCCTGCTGGTCTTCTGTTGCCTGTCGTTTTGTTCCATCAACGTGATCAACGCCGGTGTCTGCACGGCTTCGCAGCGCCAGGACCACCAAAAACGCCGTCATTGCAAAACCGATAACGATGGCGGTCAGCACCAGAGCCTGGGGCAGCGGGTCAGTATAAGTTTCGGCGCCCCCGATAATGGGTTGCCCGTCAGTCATCAAACGACCGGTTGAGAACAGGAACAGATTCACTCCGTAAGACAGCAATGTCAGGCCGACCACGACCGAAAACGTTCTGGCGCGAAGTAACAGATAGACACCTGTGCTGGTGAGTGTGCCGATGATCAATGCGAATACGAGTTCCATATCAGGCTCCTCCTGCGTTGTGGCTGCCTGATAACTTGGCTGGTTGCAGTGACAGCTTGCTGAGACTTGTAAGGGCTAGCAGGGTGGCGCCGACGACCGTGAGATAGACTCCGATGTCAAAAATCATCGCTGTCGCCAGTTCGAATTTACCGACCACCGGGAGCGATACATAAGTAAAGGAGGATGTCAGGAACGGGTAACCAAAGGCATAGCTGCCGACCCCGGTCAATGTGGCTGTCGCGACACCGAGCGCAAGCATGATTTGATAGGGCAGCGCCACGCGCTTCTCACTCCACTCGATACCGTTGGCGATGTACTGCAATATCAACGCGACAGCTGTCACCAGTCCAGCAATAAATCCACCACCCGGCATGTTGTGCCCGCGGAGGAAGATAAATACAGAAACCATCAGGGCGAGCGGTAACAGCGGTCGGGATATCTGCGCCAGCATGGTCGGGTAGGCATCCCTGGTCCAGGAATGGCCCTGCCCGTCCGTCGTGGGTGGCAGAAGCTTCGCATTTTTCATCATGGCGTAAATGCCGAGTGCTGCAATGGCCAAAACGGTGATTTCGCCCAGAGTATCGAAACTGCGGAAGTCGACCAGAATAACGTTGACCACATTGGTGCCGCCGCCGCCGGGTTTGCTGTTTTCGAGAAAGAATTCAGAAATTGAGGTAAACGGACGCGTCAGCATCGCCAGAGTTACCAGTGTCATACCCAGCCCGGCAGTCAACGCGATCGCGGCATCCCGCCACCGAATTAAAGAGGCTGTTTCTATGGGTGTCCAGGAGGGCAGGTAGAAAAGCGCCAGTACCAGCAACACGATGGTCACCACTTCAACAGAGAGCTGGGTCAAGGCCAG
>JBDNIR010000079.1:0-3532 GCA_041688195.1 Marinobacter sp. | reverse complement strand
TTCACCTCCTTCCCGGACCTCGGTACACCGGGTTCCGAAGACGGCAGTCCGGAAATCACCGAAAACTGCATGGAAAAGTATCCCACCAAGGCAGCCCGCTCTCACTTTATGTGTACCTATACCCGCATGTTGGTGAAAAAAGGTGACCAGGTTCGGGTTTATGCCTGCACGTTGGTGGACGATGACCCGGAATACGATCTTGGGAGAACACTCAGGGAAAGCATGGATGAACGCATTATGTTGCGGCATCACCGGTGCTTTTCCTGCTACCGATTCGGGGCCAGTTGCTCGGCGCCTGGTTGAGTTCCCTTCTTGCACGGAGTATCAAATAGACACGATTAATGGCCGGTTCTGGCTGAGTTCGAGGGAGAGAAAAGCACCATGTCATTCACTGAAGCCAGCCTGTTCTGGGGATTCCTGCTGGTTTACGGCATCGTTATGTATGCCCTGTCGCCTCGCAGTAAAAACCCGGCTTCGTTCTACAAAGGCGCCGATGACCACGGCAACCCCGTCAGTCAGTGGTCACTCACCGCCAGCCTCTTCATCAGCTGGATATTTGCCAAGTCTGTTACCAACGCTGCCAACCTTGGTGAAGCCTACGGCGTCGTGGGTGGCCTGGCTTACGCCACTTACTGGCTATCGATCCCGGTTGCCGGTTACGTGATCTACCTGATCCGCACACAGACTGGTGCCACCAGCCTGCAGGAGTTCATTACCTCCCGGTTTGGCCGGCTGGCTTCGCTCAGCTTCGCAGCCGCCATCCTCATTCGTCTGTACAACGAAGTCTGGAGCAATACCGCTGTGGTGGGGGGCTATTTCGGCTTGCCGGGCGACTGGGAGTACTACACCGCTGCCATGCTGTTTACCTTCTTCACCCTCGCCTACAGCCTCAAAGGCGGGTTGCGCAGCTCTATCTTCACCGATGTCATCCAGTCAGTGGTGTTCGTCTTCTTCATTGGCGCCGTTCTGTTCCTGATTATTCCCGCCAACGACCCGGCAACCTTGTTAACCACGGGCGAGTTCAGACTCGACGCTGGCATGGATCTTTTGTTGGTCGCCGGGCTGCAGATATTCAGTTACCCGTTCCACGACCCCGTTATGACCGACCGGGGCTTTGTGAACAAGGAAAAAGCCATGCTCAAAAGCTTTGTGGTGGCCGGTTTACTGGGCTTCGTGGCGGTGTTTGCGTTCAGTCTGGTCGGGGTTCACGCGCAACTGAACGGCATTGAAGCCGCCGGTAATGCGCCCGCCGCCGTGGGTCAGGCGCTGGGGCTCACGGCGCTGTTCTTTATGAGTGTGATCATGATGACATCCGCCGGCTCTACCCTGGACTCCACGTTTTCCTCTTTGGCCAAGTCTCTGGCAGTGGATCTGCCAAAATTGATGAAGCGCACGGCTGAGCGGCTGCCGAGTATGCGGGTGGGCGCGATGGTGATGATCGCGTTCTCGATTCTGGGCAACCTGCCAATGTTTGCCGGTACCGACATCCTCAAGGCCACCACCATCTCCGGCACGATGGTGATGGGGCTGGCGCCGGTATTCCTGTTCTACGGGTTCACCCGCTGGTCGCCCTGGAGCTTCCATCTCAGCTTCTGGACCGGTCTTGGCCTTGGCCTGTTACTTGCGACAGGTCTGATACCGGCAAGTTGGGCAATCGGCGACGGCGCTTACGGCATCCTGTTGGGGGTAAACGCATACGGGTTTCTGATTTGCACGGCAGGCTTCTTTGTACCCCTGGTGCTGCGACGGCTGACTGGGCGCGCCAACGCAATCAGTGAGCCTTTGGGATGAGCACCGAAGGTCGCAGTTGCCCGATCTGGCTCGTTTCCGCTGCATGATCTTTGGTGGCCTAAAGGTTTTGATTCTGCATGGTGATCCGGAGTCACTGGCGGGTTGGGCTGGCCTGAACCCTGAAGCGTTGTATTTTAGCACTGGCTTATTGGCCTGAGAGGGATATGATTGCTATCAGGTTTTCCTCGTTTTGCTGTCCTGCACAAACTCCCCGATTTGATTTTTATTTTGAGGTCTATATAATTTGATCTCTAAATTCTGATGCGATACAACTAAAACATGACAGATAAAGGTTCGGAAACCACCGCCATCAACCTGAGAAAACCCCACAAGGAAGACGGCTACAGACTTCACCAGCTGGTCGCTGAGTGCCCCCCGCTGGACCCCAACTCGATTTACTGCAACCTCCTGCAATGCAGCCACTTTGCCGAGACCGGCGTGGCCGCGGAGAAAGAGGGCGATCTGGTCGGCTTCATCTCCGGCTATATTCCTCCCCAGCAGCCTGAAACAGTTTTTGTGTGGCAAGTGGCAGTTCACGAGAAAGGCCGTGGTCAGGGCCTGGCCAAGCGAATGCTGAAAGCCATCGTGGCCCGTGACGCCTGCAACGGTGTGACCCATATGGAAACCACGATTACTGAGGACAACGATGCTTCCTGGGCGCTGTTTCGCTCGTTTGCCCGCGACATGGGCGCAGAGCTGACGTTCCAGGAGTATTTTGAGAAGGGCACCCACTTCGGCGGGCATCACGATTCTGAATTCCTGCTGAGAATCGGGCCTTTCACCAAGCCGGCCCCTCCCCGAGCATTTACCTCGAACCTGACATGCTAAGAGGCAAGACTATGGAATTTCTGAAATCAACTGAATCCCAGGTACGCGTTTATTCACGGGCATTCCCGATGATTTTTAACCGGGCCAAGAACGCGCACCTGTTCACCGAAGACGGCAAAGAGTATCTGGATTTTCTCGCTGGTGCTGGCTCATTGAACTACGGCCACAACAACGATGTATTGAAGAAAGCGCTACTCGAATACATCGAGAATGACGGCGTCAGCCAGGGCCTGGACCTCTGGACCACAGCCAAGCAGGACTTCATGCAAGCGTATCAGGACATTATTCTGAAGCCCCGCGGCCTGGACTACAAAATGCAGTTTACCGGCCCGACCGGCACTAATTGTGTTGAAGCCGCTCTCAAGCTGGCCCGCAAGGTCAAAGGCCGCGATGGGATTATTTCGTTCACCAATGGCTTCCACGGTGTATCTCTGGGCGCCGTTGCCACCACCGGCAACAAGAACCACCGCGGTGGTGCCGGTGTGCCGCTGAGCAGTGTCGAATTCATGCCTTACTGTGGCTACTATGGCAAGGATGTCGATACCATCAAAATGATGGACAAGTTGCTGAGTGATAACTCGTCCGGGACTGATTTGCCGGCCGCCGTCATCGTGGAAGCGGTGCAGGGCGAAGGCGGCCTGAATGCTGCTAGCATTGACTGGCTGAAAGGCCTTGAGAAACTGTGCCGCAAGCATGACATCCTGATGATCCTGGACGATATTCAGGCTGGCAATGGCCGCTCCGGTGAATTTTTCAGTTTCGAAGCTGCCGGTATTGTTCCGGACATTGTCACGGTATCAAAATCACTGAGCGGGTACGGTCTGCCGATGGCGCTGGTACTGCTCAAGCCGGAACTGGATATCTGGAATCCGGGTGAGCACAATGGCACCTTCCGTGGTAACAATATGGCTTT
>JBDNIR010000408.1:0-2229 GCA_041688195.1 Marinobacter sp. | reverse complement strand
GAACCGGACTTATGATCCGCAGAGTGGGCGGTATGTTCAGAGTGATCCATTTGGACTGAGTCAAATGGATCGTTCTCCCTATGCGCCAGGCGGAGTATTGAGCAGAAGTGGAAGGTCTGGCGTCACTGCTGGATTATCGTTGGATTTAGCTGTGCTAAGGCTGTCAGTTGATGGTAAGTCCGGAAAGATAACAGCAACTTCTTTGTCTCCTGGAAGCTTGGCTTTCTCTATGGATGTGTGTAAACCGACAAATAAATCAGCATCATTATCATGTTCCACATCTAACGACGTTAACATAGACCAAATTGGTGCTGAATACTCTCCAACAATACTTAAAATGGTCACGATAGGAGGTAATAAAGATACACAGTGTACAAGTATTGGTTTTGGTTTTAACTTTGGAGTTAATGGGAATGTGCTCGGCCCTCCAATACCCTTGAACTAGGTGATCTATGGATACCGCAAAGATTACATTCCTGCTTGTGTTTCTTGTATTTGGGTTCATTAATTTTTGGTTGAGCATATATTCTAGTAGAAAGGTGTTGCTGCCTGAAAAAAGAAGAATTCCTCTTGTGAACCCATTTTGGTTTTTGTATCGAGGAATTTTTGAAAAAGAAAATAAGTACGTATGTTATATTGGGGGCGTTTTTCAATTAACAATGTTGTTTTTAGTGATCTGGGGATTTCCCAAATTTATATTTCAGTGATTTATTCTGGGTTCAGAGCTCTATATGTAAACGTAGTTGTCACATAGGGAGACGCTGGCCTGGCTTACGAAACCCACGATGGCCGCCAGCGCCAGGGCGAAGGCGCCGACTGGCAATACGGCTATGACGCCGCCGACCGCCTGATCTCGGCGAACCACGGCGCGGACAATTACGGTTACCAGTACGACCCGAATGGCAACCGCCTGGAGGATGGCCAGCAGTACGATGACTTCAATAAACTGCTGTCGAACCAGGCAACGGATTATAACCACGACGCCAACGGCAATCGCATACGCCAGACCGACCTGGCAACCGACGACGTCACCGAATACGGCTACGATGCCCTCAACCGTTTAACCAGGTCCTGGAGAAATGGGTAAGGCGCAAGCTCCGGCTACCGCCAGAGTTGCGCAAGCGCGGGGTGAGTGTAAGACTGTCCTGGAACACGGCCAAGTCGGCTCATGGCCCGTGGTACGTGATCCGTTGCCCGGTGGTGTGGGGGGAGCGGGGCCGTGAGGCCTCGGCCTATCCCGATTAAGTGACGAATTATTTTCGTAATGGTGATAGTGAGAATCGAATTTCATTATTCACTGCAACAAGATTTTCCCTATTTCAGATATTAGAAATTATCGAAGTGGGCGAATAAGCCAACATTTAACTGGGAGAATATAATGAGCAAGAAACCCACAAAAGATTCAGTAACTACTGCCACAATTGAGGAGCAAACTGCTGCCTTTTTAAAGTCTGGCGGAGCTATTCAATATGTAGTCAAAGGTAAAAGTGGACAAATCGTCCCTGCGGGTTCGAAGCAGCTTAACCCGAAAAATGGCTGATGAGTTCGATGCTTGGTATCGAAACACTTAACAAATTTATCAAAAGGACATTTTTTGCTTCACTGCGTTTTGGGGTGGCTTCGCCACTTTACCCCAAAACTCCACTACACAAAAAATGCCTTTTATAAAGGCGTTAGGATTTTTTATGTATCGAGAGCTCCGCATAATTTTTAGCAGTGCTTTCTCCGTGTTGTTGGCAGGGTGCACCGATAGCGCCGTTTCCGAATATGCCAAAAAAATTAAACAACAAGAGTTTGATTACATGGAGATAATTCTAATGCATGCGGGATAACCGGCCAACTGATGGTCGAGACAAGAATTTTAGGAATCAGGTGGTGGGAACGACTCAGAATTGATTTCAAAGATGGGCATGTGGATCTGGCCGATGGCCGCCGGACGCTCCTGTCGGGGCGCCGCTGTGTTAGGAGCACTTGGCGTTATGTTTCTTGACCGCACCAGTTCTATTGACTAGGTGACTGCCATGCAAGTGAAGTTTTCGGAGGATGTCGTTCCTCTATCAGACCTGAAGATTAATCCCGGAAAGGTAGTTGGTCGAGCTCAGGATACGCATCGTCCAATCCTGCTTACCAGTCGTGGCCGTGGTATAGCTGTTGTTCAGGGACTTGAGGATTATGAGAGAACCGCAGAGGAGCTTCGGTTCGTAAAGGCGGTGGCGCAAGGGCTCATGG
>JBDNIR010000407.1:0-5071 GCA_041688195.1 Marinobacter sp. | reverse complement strand
GACCCTTAAAAATGCCGAGCGCTTTATTACGCCGGAACTCAAGACTTTTGAAGATAAGGCGCTAAGCGCAAAAAGCCGGGCACTGGCGAGAGAAAAAGGCCTGTATGAAGAAGTGCTCGAGACGCTCGCGGAACAGCTTGCGCCCCTGCAGGACAGCGCCCAGGCTCTGGCGGAGCTTGATGTACTCAGTAACTACGCTGAGCGGGCAACCTCTTTGCGTTTCTGCGCGCCGGAATTTTCTGAGGTCCCCGGCTTCGACATTGAGGAAGGCCGCCATCCGGTGGTTGAACAGCTCCTTGAAGAACCCTTCGTGCCGAATGACCTCTTGATTGACGACACCCGGCGGATGCTGGTCATCACTGGCCCGAACATGGGTGGTAAATCCACCTACATGCGCCAGGCTGCCCTTATCGCCCTGCTCGCTTACACCGGCAGCTTCGTGCCTGCAACCCGAGCCCGCCTGGGGCCGGTAGACCGGATATTCACCCGCATGGGTTCCTCGGATGACATTGCCGGTGGCCGTTCAACGTTCATGGTGGAAATGACGGAAACCGCCAATATCCTGCATAACGCCACCGAGCACAGCCTGGTGCTGATGGACGAAGTGGGCCGCGGTACCAGTACGTTTGACGGTTTGTCGCTGGCCTGGGCCACCGCTGAGCACCTGGCCAATAACACCCGATGCTACACCCTGTTTGCTACCCACTATTTCGAGCTGACTCAGCTAGCGGATGAGCTGACGCGTGCGGTCAATGTACACCTGACGGCAACCGAGCACGAGGACAGTATTGTCTTCCTCCATAACGTGCACGATGGCCCCGCCAGCCAGAGCTACGGCCTCCAGGTAGCCAAGCTCGCTGGTGTGCCTCAGAGCGTCATCAACAATGCCAGACACCAGCTCAGTCAGCTTGAGGGCAGCGCCGCACCGAAAGCCCAGCTTGCCTCCCAACGAGTAGCGCCGGAACCGGTACTGCAGGCAGATATGTTTGCCAGCCTGGAGCCCAGCGTCGTTGAAAAGGCCCTGGCGGCGATGGATCTGGATGAACTGAGCCCGAGAGAGGCGTTAAACCGCCTGTATGAACTGAAAGCGAAACTCTGAAACCATTAACAGCGCTCGTGCCAGGCGACGCTGAACCCGGGGGAATAAACATATAGCCCGCAAGCGCTTGCGGCAAAGCGGGCTGCTCCCTACAATATCGCCCATTCCTAACACGTTCAGAACAAGAGCAGGAACCTATTTATGACCTTTATCGTTACTGATAACTGCATCAAGTGTAAATACACGGATTGCGTTGAAGTGTGCCCGGTGGACTGCTTCTACGAAGGCCCGAACTTTCTGGTCATCGATCCGGACGAATGTATTGACTGCGCCTTGTGTGAACCGGAGTGCCCTGCTGAAGCCATCTTCTCGGAAGATGAACTGCCTGCTGACCAGCTTCAGTTTGTGGAACTGAACGCAGACCTCGCTGGCAAGTGGCCCAACATCACCGAGAAAAAAGATCCGCTGCCAGACGCCGAAGAGTGGGATGGCAAGACCGGCAAAATCCAGTACCTGGAAAAGTAAGCCAAGACCCAAATCAACGTAGGAGCGGTTTTAACCGCGAATATTCCAGACGCCCCGCACCGATTCGCGACTGAAGTCGCTCCTACACCATGACCGACGCTGCCTGCCATGTTTTGTAGGAGCGGTTTTAACCGCGAACCCCGGCGCAAGCCGGGATTATTGCGAAAGAATCGCGGTTGAAACCGCTCCTACGTTTTGCTTTTGCCAATACACTTAAGGTTGAGTAACCGCCAGCTTCGCACCAAAGCCCACAAAAACCCCTCCCGTCACACCATGCAGAACCCGCTTCAACCGCTGGCTGACAACCACTTTATGGGACTTCACCACCACCAACGCCAATCCGCATTGCCAGAGCATCGCCAATAGAAAGTGGATCGACGCCAGGCCAATGGACTGGGCGAATGCCGGCCCCTGGGGATCGATAAACTGGGGTAAAAATGCCATATAGAACAGCGCTGTTTTAGGATTAAGGACGTTGGATAGAACGCCTTCCCGAAACGATCGACCTATACGGACGGTCTGCGCTGGCCCGGCAGTCTGGACGACAGCCGGCTGGCCAGGCTTGATCGCCTGACACAAACTCGTGAGCCCCAGCCAGATCAGATAGCAGGCACCTGCCCATTTAAGCACGGAGAACGCCCAGGCAGTTTGCACCAGAATCAGGGAAATACCGACCGCCGACAGCGTGGCGTGCACAAAAAGGCCACAACAAATACCGGCACTGCTGACCACGCCATCCCGCAGGCCACCGCGAGCGGTATTACGAACCACCAGCAGGGTATCCACACCCGGCGTGACTGTTAACAACGCCACTGCCAGTACGTAGGCCCACAGCAGTTCCGTAGTTGGCATACGCCCTCCCTGAAAGAAGCCGGAGGGCGCCACACCCGCTTAGGACTACGCCCCCGACTGGAGAATTTTCTTCGCCGCCGCGGACTGATAAAACGGTGTCAGGCGTCGACGCAACAAGGCCTCAACATAACCCTGATCTCGCAGAACATCCACCAGTGGCAACAGGAAAGCATCAGCTTCCGCCAGGATCACCGCTCTGTCCACCCCGACATCCGCCAGCAGGGTATTAACAGGCTGGTCACCGTACTTCTCGAACAAATGCTCAACCACCGCAAGGCAGCAGCCCTCAAAATAGTCGGTCTGCCGGAAATTCAACCAGAACTCGTAGCCCAGCACGACAAACTCCTGCAACTGGATTTCGCCGAGGCCTTGCCGAAGCTCACCGATAGTCCTGTTCTCCAGGGACATCCAGGCAGCCATGACACTGTCGTGAACCTCTTCATCACTGAGCGCTTTGTGCAGGAACTCTTCACTGCGCCCGACCAGCCCCGGCAAGCTATCGGACAACCAGGCCTTGATCCGCCGCTCGAAGGTCTCATCCAGCCCCGGGACCGCGCGGTTCGCCATGCGCTTGCCGAATTTCATCATCGACCCCACGCCCGGCACTTTCTTGGTGATCACGTTGTCTTCGTAGAGATAGTTGATCAGCCCGTGATACACCACATTGGAAACCAGTTCCTGATACACCGGGTGCGCCATGAGCTCACTGATCACCCGCTCACGGTGTTCCCTCAGTTCCAGAACTTCTTCCAGAAACGCAGTTGCCTGATCACGGCTCAGAATGTCCTTCAGCACGGTGGTGGACTGCACGGGCGCCTTCATCACCTCGGCGGCCATCTCCCCGGCCAGTTCCGGTATCCCACCATCCAACTCCATGTTCATAACAATACGCCTGATCACCCCCATCACCTGCTCTTGGGAACAGATTCTGTTGAGGGGAACAACGTCACCCATTGCCAGAAGTTCGTCCACTTCACGCTGGACAAATTTCTGCAATTTGGCGCCTTTGAGTGCAGCCAACTCATGTTTGACATGTTGCTCGAGTAGCGCGGAGGCGATATCGGTGTGACCTTGGCTCATGGATCTGGTTCCTGCTGAAAGTTGGAAGAAGCATTGTTCGAAGGGGCCGCCTCAGGAGGGCTAATAGTCCCCGTCCAGCTCTGACAAAGAGTCCGCCAGCAATGCCCGGTTGTCTTGCTGCCAGGGCTGAAAATCCTTGCGGAAGTACGCCAGGACGTCGGGCAGGCAGCCGCGTAGGACGCCGGGCTTGCCCCAAAGAAAGTTAATGCCACCAAGCCAGGTTCGGAGGCTCCAGAGTTTGCCATCGGTCTTCAGCAAACTGCAGGTATTCAGGAAGGTGTACTTGAAAAAGTTATAGGTTACAAACAGGAACACGATGCGACGCACGCGATCATCACTCACACACGCCCGGTAAACGTCAAACGCAACGGACTTGTGCTCGGTTTCCTCGATGGCATGCCAACGCCACAGTTTTTTCATGGTCGGAGTCGCACCCTCCATCCACTCCGGATTCCGGAGAATCGCGTTCGCCAGCACAGCCGTGTAATGCTCGGCACCACAAGTGCCTGCCAGTTGTCGACTCGGAGAAAGTTTAGTAACCCATTCCATGTGTTTGCGAAACCGTTCATCAATGGCTTCGATATCGTAGCCGCGGGCTTTCAGTGCTTCGTTATAGTTCTTGTGCTCTCGGCTATGCAGTGCTTCCTGACCAATAAAGCCACGGATTTCCTGGGCCAGCTTCGGGTCGTTGATACGATCACGATAAAGTCGTACGGCATTGATAAAATGCTGTTCGCCGTCGGGAAACTGAAGGGACAGTGCATTGAAAAAGGCCGTTCGGAACACATCGTTACCATGCCAAAGGGTTTTCAGCTCCTCGGTCACCTCAAAACTGACATGCCGGGGCGACACGGAAACCCCCTGCGGGGTTGAACTGATCGACATAACGGCCTCCTGATTGTTTTGGTTATGACACGCTGCGCTTCGATCAAATTAAAGCAGTCGCTTCATTTTATACCCTAAACCTTGATATCAAACCAATAGTCACTGGATCTTTTTTGTTACCGTGAATGAGGCATTTCAGGCCAGTGATTTTCCCCCTGGTTAAGCGCACGATAGACCCAATCTAAAAAGAGGAGATTGATCTTTGCTGCATAGCCTGTCGTTGATTCCGCTGGCCCCCTTTCTGATATTTCAGGGCAGACGTGTAAAAGCAAAAACACCCAAGCTAGCCGAAGCCAGTGGTCCCCGAAGTGGCACCGTCGGTGAGGGCCCGTTGCTGAACCTGCTTATTCTGGGAGATTCGGCAGCCGCAGGGGTTGGCGTTGATTCGCAAAATGATGCGTTATCAGGACAGTTGGCCGAATTGCTCGCCAGCAGAATGACTGTGAACTGGACACTGCAAGCCCATACCGGGCTCAAAGTAGTGGATTTCCTGCCACCGGCTGAGCGCCTGCCCAAACTGCAAGCGGGAGTAATTGTGGTCTCTCTGGGCGTCAACGATGTGACCGGAAGAACCTCTGTCCGGCGGTGGACACGCCAGGTCAACGAATTACTGGACATCCTGCAACGACGCTATCGCCCCAAACAGGTCCTGTTCACGGCGGTACCGCCGATGGATCGTTTCCCGGCGCT
>JBDNIR010000406.1:0-2588 GCA_041688195.1 Marinobacter sp. | reverse complement strand
CGGCCTGACTGGCCAGATTGCGCAGTATTTCCTGACCTTGTGGGTCACGAAGATCCAGCGTCACCGACTGCTTGTTTCGGCCGATGACATTCCACCACACGGGTTCGCCATCTGCGTCGGCTTCACCCCACTGACGCATGGCGTCGCCCGTGCCGGGAGGTTCGATCTTGATCACCTGAGCACCGAAATCGGCCAAAATTTGGCCACAGAAAGGCCCTGCTATGAGTTGCCCAAGTTCGAGTACCTTGAGATCGCTTAACGGAGTGGTTGGAGTAAGCTTGTTTAGGGACATTGTAATTGTTTTCCCTTGATTTAATTAGATTTTTAGTTAAAAATTTAAGTGCCTGCAACGTGCTGATAACGAGTTTCTGAGTCTGAGACGTTGACATGCAAATCACGTGCTGCAAGCAAGTGCGAACGCATGATGCTTTCAGCCCAGCTCACGCTGCCGGCTTCAATGGCATCCAGTATTTCCCGGTGGTGGCGCATACTGCGTTGGAGATGTTCTGGGTTATAGTTTGTGAAGTTTCTTCTTATTACCGACGACCGCACGATGTTTTCCAGCGCAGCCATTAAGCGATGATTGTCGCTACCGGCAATCAACTCTTTGTGAAATTCATGATTGAGTGCAGCAATACTGTTGCGGGCTTCAACATTGGTCTCAACTTGTTCGGTCAGCGTTTCCATTTGATTGGCCAGAGACTTGAGGTAGTCGAGGCGAGCCTTATCCATTTTGTGGCACGCCAAAGCAACGGCCATCGGTTCCAATACCAATCGGATTTCAAACACCTCACGGGCGTCTCTTTCAGTCCAGGCAGTCACCCTGGCGCCCTGGTGTGGAATGGCCTCCAGCCAACCTTCGGAAATCAACTCCCTGAATGCCTCTCGAACAGGTGTCCTACTGACTTCCAGTTCCTGGGCTACCCGTGCTTCCCGGATAAATTCATGAGACAGGTAAACTGCGTTGAGAATACGCTGCTTAATGGCGTCGTGAACTTCCGTTTTGGCAGTTCTTGGAACTGAGGCATTAACCCGGCTCTTGCTCTCGACCACCGCTTTTCTCCAATATTGCATGCAATAACTAAAACTAAAGCCCATTAGCCGTGTTTTGTAGCCGACCTTAGTCTAACATTGCATGCAATAATGTTTATTCCAACTAATATAGAACAGGCATTCTGTGGTGGTAGCGGCCTTCGCTGAGGGTTTGGATCATGGCGTCGGTCAGCGGATTGGCGACGGCCACCCGGTAGTATCGCGCCCGGCCATAATGGTCCGGCGGGCTTCCTTGCGGGACTGATTGGCACTGTTGGTAATAAAATAATCTAGTCGCATTAAGCTGGGGTTTCCTGTTGAGTGATGTGCTTTCGGTGCCTTGTCACAGCTCTTTCGCCCGAACTCCATTACGCGCGCTACTTCCTCGTCCGGTACCGGAGGGGCGACAGACCATCTGTGCTGGTGGCGCCCGTTACTCAGACCAACGGGCGCGACACCAATCAACCTGTTCCTCCCGGGACAAAAACGTCCACGCAACGAAGCGGCTGATTTTTTGCCCCTGCTGCATGGCGATGGTTTTCACCTTGACGGCCGCCGCTGCCAACGAGCCGTGAAAGGGCGGGTTGCACAGGGTCACATCAAACTGCTCATCGTCACCCATTATGTGTTTGAACAAGCATCCGGGATTGGTTTGTAAACGACTGTGAAGCTGACCCTGCATTGCCGGGTTGTGATCCACCAGGGTATCGGCCGCCGCGATGGCGACCGGGTCGACATCCGATCCGACAAAGCACCAGCCATACACTTGTGCCCCGATGATCGGATACACGCAATTCGCACCCATACCAATATCCAGCGCTGCGATCTGCTTTCCGGTGGGCACCTGCCCACGCCGGGGGTTGCCGAGTGTGGCGGCGAGCAGGTCAGCAAGGTAGTGCAGATAGTCGGCGCGGCCGGGTATTGGCGGGCACAGATAGTGTTCGGGGATGTCCCAGAAACGGATGCGATAACAGTGTTTCAATAACGCCTGGTTGAGCAACTTCACCGATACAGGATCGGCAAAATTGATTGATAGCTGGTCAAAACGGTTGCGATGTACGGCGGGCGCGAGCTCGGGGCTGGTCTTGATCAGGGCGTCAAAATCGTAGCGTTCACGATGGGCATTGCGTGGGTGCAGACCTTTGGTTTTCGGCGTTCTGGGCTTGGCATTGGGCTTCATGTAACGCCGGTATCCGATGGAAGTGTAGGGCAGTATAGCAGGGGCCAAAGGGGCATTGGCGTGAATGGGCGATCGCGGCAAGCCAGGCATCGAGCCGGGAGCGGTGTGAGCGGTAGGTGTCCAAGCAGTAATTCATTCGCGATCAATAACCCGTATGATATCGACATTCACACCAACGAACGAGGGATATCATGGGATCTGTTAAGTCAGTTTTTGCAGCCATACTGTTGGGCGCCACCCTGTTTGTGACCGGTTGTGCAACGGTGGGCAAGGATTTCGCCACTCACAATGTGGATCAGATTGAAATTGGCGAAACCACCCGCGCCGAGATTCAGACAATGTTTGGTGAGCCCTGGCGTACCGGCATTGAAGATGG
>JBDNIR010000405.1:0-2554 GCA_041688195.1 Marinobacter sp. | reverse complement strand
CGAGCTGCGGCACATTTTTTGAGACCCGCTCTAGTTTGACGTTCCATGGCAGCAGTGCCTCCAGCTTCTCCAGCGTGTCAGCCTCGGCAATGTGAGCAAGCACATGCTGGATATAAGCGGAGGGCTCTAGCTTGTTAGCTTTAGCGGTCTCGACCAGGGAGTAACACGTTGCACTGTAAGCGCTAACGGGTAATTGAGACATGAAAGGTTAGTTGAGTTCCCTGATGACCCTATTGAGACGAGATCTATCGGATTCCCAGTTGTATTTATCGAGAACTGTGCGGTAGCCGTTTTCGCCCAGTTTCTGACGAATGTCAGGGTTTTTCAGGTAGTTCAGCTTTTCAGCAATGTCCGCTGGGTCTAGGTCCCTGCAGACGACACCGCAGTTGGCTTCTTTGATTATGCGCTGAATCGGTAATACTTCTGTAGTTAGTACAGGGAGTCCAGCTAACATATAATCAAAAATTTTATTGGGGATAGTGTGGTTCCAGTGGCCACAAACCCGATATGTCAGAGCACCCACGTTGGCATTGGCCATGAGTTGGTCCACTTCCTTTTGCGAGAGCCAACCATGCACTCGCACAGATTCCTCGATGTTCAGTTCCTTGGCTAGGTTGATTAGTTTTTCTTTACTCGCACCTTTACCGACAATGTCCACTTGAATGGTGTTTTTGGGGTTGTCTTTGTCAATGTAACGGGCCACAGCTTCGATGAGTAAATCCAGACCCCTAAGCTCCGTCAGGAAACCAACGTAGACGATTCTGAGTATTTCGCCGGTGTGTTTATGGCGATTGCCATGGTACTTGTCGATCGCTGGTGTGTTGCTGACAATCGTTATCTTGCCCTCAGGAATTCCCTTATTTGCCAGGCGATCACGCGATTCCTCAATCATGACCAAGGTATGGTCCAGTTTTGGCAACACTGCGTTTTCGTATGATTCTGCTATTTTCGGATTCTTCAGAAAGCTATTTGCTAAATGCATCTTGGAAAACTGAGCTATTGAAGCGTACATTTCCGGGTATACCTCTGCCATGTCCAGAATCACTTTAGTTCCGGTAATTCGTCTGAGAATCAGAGCGCTTCTGACGAGAGGTAAATCTCTTACAATAATGATGGAAGCGCTCTCACGGCGAACAGCAAGATAAATAGTAAGGAGCCAGACCGGATTGAACCATAGGGGGAGGGTCAGCAGCTTTCGCACGAATAGAGGAAATAATTTAAAGCGTGGAAGCCGGAACAGCTTGAAATTCTGCTCGTTTTCCCTTGGGGGGCGTTGGTCAAGATTACTACTCACAATTGTCACTTTGTGGCCTTGCTCATTTAAGGCAATGGCCAATTTTTCAACCCGCACATCCCACGGGTAGTCTTCCTTGTAGACTAAAACAATGTTCAAGCTACACGCCTCCCTGACTTTAACGTGGATTTTCGTGAAGGTGAAAAAGAGCGGCTAAAAGAGCTACGATTTCAGACTCATAGACGGACCATGAATTAAAATCAATGTTCGCTATCCGAAATGATAATTGAAAAACTAACCTCTTCGCCACTTTTCGCATCACATCGAGTTCTACATGGCGCTTACATTCTACGCAGGAGCAATAATTGAACAGAATGGATTAATGCCCATATTTCTATTTCTGCAGCTTCAGTCGTAGCGGTCCGAAAAACTTCCTAGTAATAAATTTGATCTTCAACAGAAATCTGCCCTTATGTATCTTTCCAAAGAAGTGCCTTAGCTTCCTGAGCTGCTCACCACTCATATCTGCGCCAAGTTCATAAAGTTTAACCTGATCTATAAGCGACAAAAAGGTAGTTGCCGGAGTTGGACAACATCCGCCGTTCCTTAGCTCTACAGGCCACAAACAGGCAGCGTTTATACCGTCCTTGTCGACGATGACGTCAAGAATCCCACTTTGGAGAAGGCGCTTGTCCCAGCAGAGGTCGAAAATGAAGTTGCCCAGTGACGGCGCGGCGACAGTCTGATCTTCTATCCAGACCTCGTAAAACAGATGCGGATGGCTGCCGATAACGCCGCGGACACCGCTTTGGCTCAAGGCTGTTATCAGCTTTTTCTGATACGCCATGGATGAGGTGCGCGATTCCAGGCCCCAATGAAGCAACACGAACAAGTGGTCAACTTCGGCAACGGCTTTGGTGGCACGCGCGACAAATGCATTGTCAAGGCGTTGGTAGCAGCTTTGTGATTTATCGGTATTGTCCGGGACGTCAGACGCTGCAAGAAACCCTACAGTTTCGCCCCCAATCTCTACAGTATGTGTTTTTTGTTCGTTCACTCCGACCGCCGTGATTCCGGCGCTTGAGAGGGCCTCCACGGTTTCACGGAAGCCTTCTTTCCCGTGTTGAACGGTGTGATTGTTCGCGACCTGCAATACTCTGAACCCTGCGGTTCTGAGAGTAGCGGCATGCTTGGGATCGCCCCGCAATACCACGCTTTCTGGCTCAGTCGGGTTGAAGTTGTGGGTTGTGAGGGGCGCTTCTAGATTTCCGACCACACAATCAGCTTGGCTGAACAGGTCCCGTACATTCTCGAACACGT
>JBDNIR010000404.1:0-4574 GCA_041688195.1 Marinobacter sp. | reverse complement strand
CGAACTGAACCAGCAGCAGGCGGATCGACAATTCCTTGAACGGGAAAAAGCATTGGTAGAAATCGGCCGGCGCGGGCTAGAGCGCGAGCAGCGTCTTGCCGATTCCAACCTCACCAGTCAATCCCGCATCGACCAGGCCCGACAGCTGCTGCAGACCTCTGAGTTGTCATTGATCAGCCGGGAGCTGGCGGTGGCCAATCATAAGAGTCGCATACAATCTCTTGATGCCCAGCGTGAACGGGCCCAGTCACTGTTGCAGCAGGCCAGACTGGATTTGAGCCGAACCGATGTGGTGGCGCCTTTTGACGGGGTGGTCACCGGTCTCGAGGTCAGCCCCGGCGAGCGGGTTCGTGCCGGCGAACCCCTGGGCAGCCTCTACGCCATCGACCAACTGGAGGTTCGGGCCCAACTGCCCACGCGCTGGACGGTCAACGCAGAGCAGGCACTGGCCTCGGGGCAGACCATGACAGCCACCACAACCCTGGCAGGAAAAATCTATACCCTGGCTCTGGAGCGGCTGAGCGGGCAAGTCAATTTAGGTGCCGGAGGCGTGGATGGCCTGTTCCGGTTTCAGGGTGAGCAGCCACCAGCGGCACTGAATCGCACGCTTGATCTGTTACTCGACCTGAATGCCCGTGAAAACACCTTTTCACTACCCGTGTCAGCGCTCTACGATGAGGCCACCGTCTATAAGGTGATTGATGACCGCTTGATGTCGATTCAGGTTGTGCTGATCGGTGACCGCTTTGAAGACGGCAGCCAGCGGCTGCTGGTTCAGTCTGACCAGTTGGACAACGGCGACCGGATCCTCGCCACCCAGTTGCCCAACGCCATCAACGGCCTCAAAGTTGACATTATCAAGGCGGAGCCCGACGCATGACAATGGGCCCGATCCCCCACCGCGAGGATATTATCGGCCGCTTTGCCCAGCACCGGGTAGCGGCCAATCTGTTGATGCTGATTCTGATCCTCGCCGGGGTCTATTCCCTTAGCAATCTGAACCGCCAGTTCTTCCCCAATTTCGCCACCGACTTTATCTCCGTTCGAGTGGTCTGGCCCGGCGCCAGCGCCGAGGACGTGGCGCGTTCGATCACCACTCCGCTGGAACAGGAGCTGCGCAACCTCGATGATGTAAAGGAAATGCGATCCACCTCGTCCCGCGGCTTCAGCAACATCGTGATCGAATACGAGGAAGAGGCCGACATGGGCATTGCCCTGGACCAGGTCAATGAATTTGTCTCGCTGGTTCGTAACCTGCCCTCGGATGCCGAGCGCCCCGAAATCAGCAAGTTTGTCCGCAACGAATCCGTCGCCACGATCATTCTGACCGGCCCCACCCGGCTTGAGGCGCTACGCCCACTGGTATATCAGTTTGAAAAACAGCTGCTGGACCGTGGCATTGCCAAAGTGGACCTAACCGGTCTGCCGGAGCGGGAAATTGCCATTGAGGTGAGTAGCCAGACGATTTCAGCCCTGGGCATGGACTTGCCAACCATGGGCCAGCGCATCGTGCGCCAGAGCCAGGACATTCCGGCCGGTACTGTCGGTGAGGAAGAGTCGGTGCGAGAAATACGCAGCCTGGAGAAGGGTCGCAGCGCCGATGCCTTTGCCCGCATGCCCGTTATAACGACGTCGGATGGTCGACGGTTGGCCCTGGGGGACATCGCTGAGGTCCAACTGCGGCCTAAGGACAACAGTGTCAAAATCTACTACCAGGGCCAGCCTGCTGTTCTGATGGAGCTTCAGCGCACCGAGTCTTCTGATGCCCTGAAAGCCGCCGAGATCATGACCACCTGGCTTGACGATACCCGGCACAACCTGCCCCGGGGCTTGCAGCTGATCACGTTTGACGAGCAGTACGAGTTGATTGTTGACCGCATCAACCTGTTGTTGAAAAACGGCATCAGCGGCCTGCTGCTGGTGGTGGGCATTCTGTATATCTTCCTGAATGGCCGGATTGCGTTCTGGGTGGCCGCTGGTATTCCCATTTCCTTTATGGGCGCTCTGGCGGTGCTGTGGCTTAACGGTGGCAGCATCAACATGATCAGCCTGTTTGCGCTGATCATGGCACTGGGCATCATCGTGGATGACGCCATCGTCGTGGCGGAGGATGCCATGACCCACTACGAAAAGGGCGAGCGCTCCCTTGAAGCCGCGGAAGGTGGTGCCCGCCGAATGTTCGTGCCGGTGATGAGTTCCTCCCTGACCACCATCGCCGCCTTCCTGCCGTTGATGCTGGTGAGCGGGATTATTGGCCAGATTCTGCGGGATATCCCGTTTGTGGTGATTTGCGTGATCATCGCGTCGCTGGTCGAGAGTTTCCTGATCCTGCCCGGCCATCTGCGGGCCAGCTTCCACAAGAATCACCACCGCGAGCCCGGCCGCACCCGCAAAAAACTCGAAGCAGGCTTTGCTTACTTTCGTGACCGGCAATTCCGCCCGGTGGCTGAATGGAGCCTGAACCACCGGGGCACCGTACTGGTCGCCACTGCCTGCGCGCTGGCATTGAGCATGGCGCTGGTTGCAACCGGCCACGTTCGCTTTACCTTCTTCCCGACACCGGAGACCTCCCGGGTAGTCGCCAGCGTCAAGTTTGCCGCCGGCACCCCGCCTTCAGACGTCAAAGCTTATGGCCACCTGATGGAAGACGCACTCTGGCAGGTAAATGATGATCTGAAGCAGGACAATGACCTGGTCGAGGTCGCCTTGCTGCAGCTCAATCAGGGCTCGTTTAACGGCGGCCGTAATATTGAACGTGGCGAACAGTACGCCATGGTGTCGGTAGAGCTGGTTACACCGGATGCACGTGAGGTGAGAAACCCGGAATTTATAAATGCCTGGCGCGACCAGTTGCCAGAGCTGGCGGGCGTGGAGCAGTTGTCCATCACCAGTCCTCAGGGTGGCCCGCCGGGTAAGCCGTTGGACATCTTCGTTACCGGTGGTGACGCGAGCACGTTGAAAGCAGCAGCAGAAGACATCAAGGCGGCTTTGCGGAACTATGTGGGCGTCACGGACATTCTGGATGACCTGCCCTGGGGCAAGCAGCAATATGTATTCACCCTCACCCCGCTCGCGCAGTCCGTTGGCCTGACCATTGACGATGTCGGGCGGCAAATGCGGGCTGCACTGGATGGCCAGCTACTACAGGTATTTTACGACGCCCACGACGAGGTCGAAGTGCGGATCATGCTGCCAAAAGCCGAGCGGGAACTGCAGCGCACGCTCTCCACCTTGCCGATTGTGACGCCCAGTGGTGACACTGCGCCGCTGGAAAACATCATCCGACTGGAATCCCGCCGCGGCCTGGCCCTGCTGCGCCATACCGATGGCCAACTCGGCGTCAGCGTGACCGGAGACGTCAACACTGGCGTTACCAATGCCAACCAGGTCATTGGAGATCTGCAACAGGACGTCTTGCCTGGCATTCTGAGCCTCTACGGTGTACAGGCAACATTCAAAGGCAAGGCTGAGGAGCAACGTGAAACCGGCGACGATATGCTAGCGGGCGCGCTGATCGGGCTGGCTATGATTTACATCATCCTGGCCTGGGTATTCGGTGCCTACAGCTGGCCCATCGCCGTAATGATCGCCATACCGTTCGGGCTCTGTGGCGCCGTTCTCGGGCACCTGGCCCTGGGCATTGATCTTACTATTCTGTCGTTGTTCGGCATGTTCGGTCTGTCAGGCATTGTGATCAATGACTCGATTATTCTGGTGACCTTCTACAAGGAACTACGTGCCGACGGTATGGCTTCACAACTGGCTCTTTTGGAGGCTACCTGCCAGCGCCTGAGGGCCGTTTTACTGACCTCCCTGACCACGATCAGCGGCTTGCTGCCGCTGCTGTTTGAAACCTCACTGCAGGCTCAGTTTCTTATTCCCATGGCCGCCAGTATCGCGTTTGGCCTGGCGGTGGGTACCTTCCTGATTCTGTTGGTGGTGCCCGTATTACTGTCACTGATCGAAGACAGTGCCAGCTGGATGTCGAACCTCCGTCCCGGATCTACCTCCGGGACGGAGATTGACAATACTGACGGCGCGGAACATCATCCGGACCAAAGCAATCCTTAGGCCTGCAACAATAGCCAGCTTCTCCAACCACGAGCTTCAGGATGAATGCGCTGTTAACCCAAGTCGAGTTCTGGCAGTACCTCAGCATACCGGTAATCGCAGCGCTTATTGGCTGGATTACCAACTGGCTGGCCATCAAGATGATTTTTTACCCACTGGAATTCGTTGGTAAGCCACCTTTACTGGGCTGGCAGGGTATTATTCCGTCGAAAGCCCGCAAGATGGCCGCCATCAGTGTCGACGCCACCATCTCGAAGATTGGCACCGTCAATGAGATATTCGACCAGATTGATCCCCAGGTGCTGGCGGCCCATATTATTCATTCAGTTGAGCCCCGCACCGAGGAATACGTTGACGAATTGATGCTGCAGGAATACCCGACATTCTGGGAAAACCTGCCCTCATCCGCCCGCCGTATGGTGTATGACCGGGTTCGAAAGTCCACTCCCCACCTGGTGGACAACCTGGTCAAGGATGTGTCCGAAAACATTGAAGGCCTGCTG
>JBDNIR010000403.1:0-15101 GCA_041688195.1 Marinobacter sp. | reverse complement strand
GGCCCGGAGGCGACTTCCTTGCGGATGGGGGACTTGGGCTATCACAACAATGCACAGTCATCGTTGGATATCTGTTTCAACAAGCTCGGCACCTTCACCGACACTCTGGCAAGGGCAATCCAAACCCCGTGGCCGCCCTATAAACAAATTGGAACCCGTCGGGACGGCCAGTTTATCCAGATCAACACCAACATTCTGCAGATTGAAAACGAGTATTACAGTGCCGTGCGCCCGAAACGGACGACTAATGTGGGTGAGAAGCCTATTGAAGCACTGAATGCCCGCGGTGTTGAGTATATCGAGGTTCGTTGTCTCGATCTCGACCCGTTTTCGCCGATTGGAGTCAACGAGGCCCAGGTCGATTTCCTGGATCTGTTTCTGCTGAACTGCTTGCTGTCGGACAGTTCGGCGATCAGTGACGATGAGTGCAACCTCCTGGACCGCAACTACAAAGAGGTGATCAAACATGGTGCCAGGGAAAACTTCGAATTGTCACTGTGTGATGGAACAACACCTCTGCGTGATGCTGGCCGGGAACTGATGGGCCGTCTGGCACCATTGGCCGAGCAGCTGGATGGCTGGTCCGGTGGTACCACTTACCGGCGGGCGCTTGCGGCTCAGCAGGTAAAGTTGGACGATCACAACGAAATGCCTTCCGTTAAAGTGTTGCAGGCTATGGGTGACGCGGGCCTGGGGCATCGGGAATGGACGCTGGAAATGTCTCGTACTCATCAACAAACACTGACTGCGGAAGGCCTGAGTGAAGCTACAAGGCTAGCCTTCGAACGCATGAGTCAGGAGTCCCTGGCTGAACAGCGCGCGATCGAACAGGCAGACACTCAACCGTTTGAAGCGTTCCTCGCAGATTATCTCGAAGCCTGAACCAGGGGATAGTCTAGCGTTGAACCACAAAGGTGGTAAACAGCACGTCTTGCACTTCGGTTTCCGTCTTCTGCTCTGCAAGCACTGTGTTAATGCGTGTCCGCGCTTCTTCTCTAAGCGCCTCCTGCCCTTGTGTCGAGATTATGTTGCCGACGTCGGTCTGTTCGCCAAACAGCATCACCAGTTCATGGCGCAGGCGGGGCATATGAGTGACCAGGGCGGTTTGAGCTGCGTCCGACGACACCCGAAGAGACACATCCGCCTTCAGGTAAGTAAGTTTGGTGGCTGGTTCGCCAACGTGTGTTATGAACGACTTTCCCATCTCTACGTACAGGGTAATGGCGGGCTCCGTCTCTTCTTCCTCGTTTTGCTCTACTTCGGTTTCTTCATCGTGCTCCTCCGCGTAAAGAGTGGACGCTGGCGATCCCCCTAAAAACAAAAGCAGCAGAACGGTATTCAGACGTGTGGTTAGTGACATCATAGGCTTGAAGTTCTTCAGTGTTTGCGGTTAAGTGAGCGGGCACTGGTGGCCTTGCAGATATGCCGAGAATAGCAGGCCCGGGGATGGGTTGCAGCCTATACGATGTTTCCCGTTCAACCACGTTATCAATGAGGTTACCGTTTGAGCCGCCGGATCGTATTTTTCCTTGTATTTCTCGTCTGCGCCGCCCTGTTGGCAGTGGCTTTTTACATGGAGTACGTCATGAATCTGGAGCCCTGCCCACTGTGTTGGCTGCAGCGCTACGCATTCATGGCGATAGGTATCGTCAGCCTGATTGGAGCACTGCACAACCCGGCCGGTTGGGCCGGTCGGATTTACGGGTTGCTGCTGGGTCTGTTCTCGGCAGCTGGACTCGCGTTGGCGGGGCGGCAGCTGTGGCTCCAGTCATTGCCGGAAGATCAGGTGCCGGCGTGTGGTCCGTCCGTTGAGTACATGCTGGACGTACTGCCGTGGCTGGACGTGCTTAAAACCGCGATCCAGGGTACCGGTGATTGCGCCAAAGTCTTGTGGACGTTCATGGGGCTGAGTATTGCAGGCTGGACCGCGGTCTTCTTCAGTTTTCTGATTTTGCTGGGGCTTGGGTTGCTGTTCGGTGCCTTTGAGAAAAGCCGTCGTCGGTGAGATGCTGGGTGCCATGCATTAAAAAGTTAACCTGAGACCTGTGAGTAGTTGCTGTGAGGCTGCGCCATGGGGTAACTTGAATGTCGACTAAACAAGAAGCGAACTGTGCCAGTCAGGAGGCATCATGTTAGAGAATTGCCACAATGCCAGGGAACGTTGGGGTGGCGTCAGCGACTTGATTGATCGCTGGCTAAAAGACCGTCAACAACTGATTGTTCATTACATGGATATCTCGAGTGTGGACGAGGGTGCGCGCGGTGATACGTCGCTGAACGAAAAGTTCACCCAGCTTTGTGAAGTCCTGCTCGATTACGTTTCTGCTGGTCATTTTGAAATTTACGAGCAGCTGATCACCGAGGCCAAAGAGTTTGACGACGGTGGCATTGAGCTGGCTGCAAAGGTTTATCCCCGTATCCAGAAGACCACCGAAGTTGCGTTGCATTTTAACGACAAACTGGATGGCGGAAAGCTTGATAATGAGGGCTTGGCGAGTTTGTTTGATGAACTGTCCGGGCTGGGTGAAAACCTTGAAACACGGTTTGAGCTTGAAGACTTCCTGATTGAGCATCTGCACACCGTGCACGGCGAGAAAGTGATGTCATCAGCCTGAGCCGGGCCGTGTGTTGCATGAGCGCAGTATTGCTGATGTCTTAAAAAAACCGGCGTCCCGCTATCGGGAGGCGCCGGTTTTTTTATGAGCGAAGGCTGTTCTAGGGGTTGATTTCCAGCAGCTCAACATCGAAAACCAGAGTCTCGTTGGGACCAATGGAGCGGTTGCCGCCTGGCCCATAGGCAAGCTCGGAAGGAATATAAAGTTTGTACCGGCTGCCCTCAGTCATTAACTGCAAGCCCTCGGTCCAGCCCGGTATTACCTGGGAGAGGCCGAAGGTAACCGGTTCGCCACGCTCACGGGAACTGTCAAACACGTCGCCATTAAGCAACTCGCCAGTGTAGTCAACCTTCACCTGGTCGCTTGCCGTTGGTTTCTCACCTTCGCCTTCTTCAATCACTTCATATTGCAGGCCGGATTCCGTCGTCATGACTTCCTCCCGCTCACCGTTTTCCGTAAGGAAGGTTTCGCCAACCGTTTTGTTGTCTTCGGCCATCTTTTCCATATTAACCGCCTGCTCCTGCTGGATGGTCTGTTGGTATTCCTGCAGGGCGGTCTGGATCTCTTCAGGTGTCATTCGGGCTTCGTCGCCGCCAGTGTGGCCGTGCTGAATGCCCTGCAGGAACTGATCCATTTGCAGGTCAGGCAGATCGTTGCTCATACGCTCGCCCAGAACCAGGCCCATGCCGTAGCTGACTTTCTGGTCAGAGTTCTCGAGTACGGGGTCGGTTTCTGTCTGGGTGCTGGAGTCACTGGAGCAGCCAGTTATAATCCCGGCAATAGCAATGGCGAAAAACGTCTTTTTCATGCAAGCGTCCTTAAATAGGTTGGTGGTACTCAGCTGTCGTTTCGGGAAGTGTCAGTGTCCAGGGAGAAAGGCGCTGCGTAAGGCGAGCTCCAGTCATCGTCGAGACCGTTATAAGGGGCGGATGTGTCCAGGTCCTGGGTGGCCGGCTCGACCGCCAGGGCATTCCAGGCCCCTTGCCCAGGCGGTTTGTCGGCGTAATGCCAGCTGCCTTGATCATCGCGCCATTTAAATACGATATCGGGTCCTTTTTCGGTCACCGGTGTCGGTACGACACCTTCAAAAGAGGGTATCGTTTCCGCAATCTCGGGTGTTTGGTCGCTGGTTTTTGCCTGCCCTTCGGGATCATTGATGCCAAAAAAGATTAGCGCCAGCAGTAAGCCAAGTGCAGGAAAAGCCAGGCGAAGTAGCCATTTCATGATCACAGCGCACGCTCCGGCAGACCGGTGGTATGACTTATCAGCAGTTCAGTCAGTGAATCGATCAAACGTCTGGCCTCCTGGTCAATGGCTTGGGCGTCCGGTGCTGCAGCGTACAGGTTACACCGAAACGGTGTGTAGGTAACACCTTGCAATGGTTCTAATGGCTCATTTTCCGGATTAAAAGCAATGAATGCCAGTGCCAGTTCGACGCGTTCTGCTTCCAGTTCGGTAGCAACGAGTTGTTGCCTCAGTTTTGACAGTGCGGGTACGTCCCTGGGAACAGATTGTCTAATGGACCGCAGGCGTACTGTCATGGTCTCCCGCCATTGAGAGACCTCTTCGGGCTCGTCTATGTAGGTCCTTCCCAGGGTAGCCAGCCAACTGGCACACAGAATGCGAGTGACACTCCAGCCCTTGGTCTGAAGCGCCAGACAAAGCGCCTCAGCCTCTGGAGCGCGCCAAAAACCAAGGGCGAATTGCCAGAGGGCTGAGTCAAGGATGGCTGAATTTAACGATGGCTTCCGTGTCATTGTCATCCCCCTCTCTTCCGGCGAGTGCCTTTGAATTCGCATCATAAGCACCAAAAATGTGTTACTCGGTGTCGGGACAATAACAGGCGTTGAAACTTCCCTGTTAGAATGCGGCCATGCTAACGATCTCTGAACTCAGTTTACAACGTGGTGGCGTGTGGTTACTAGAACGCGCCAGCATTACCATCCAGTCTGGCCAAAGGGTCGCGATTGTTGGCGCTAATGGTGCCGGCAAATCAAGCCTGTTTCAGTTGTTGCTTAATGAGCTGTCACCGGAAAGTGGCGATATATCTCTGCCTGGTGGTTGCCGGATAGCCTATATGGCTCAGGAGGTCGCCGCTTCAGAGCGCAGCGCCCGTGACTTTGTGCTGGATGGCGATATCGAATTGCGACGCCTGGAAGCCGAGCTTGGCGCGGCAGAGGCCCGGGATGATGATTATGCCCAGGCCAGAATCCATGGCGAGCTGGATATTCACGAAGCCTGGTCGGCGGCCCGCCGGGCGGAATCGCTGATTCGCGGTCTCGGGTTCTCCGATGCCGATGCGGATCGGCCGGTCTCCGCGTTTTCCGGTGGCTGGCGGATCCGGCTCAACCTAGCCCAAGCCTTGATGCGGCCCTCTGACCTGCTGTTGCTGGACGAGCCTACCAACCACCTGGATCTTGATGCCTGTCTGTGGTTGGAGAACTGGTTGCGGCGCTACCCGGGCACGCTGCTTTTTATCTCTCACGACAGGGATTTCATGGATCGGGTGGCAACCCACGTGGTGCATTTTGACCAACACCGACTGGATACCTACAGTGGCAATTACTCGGCTTTCGAACGTCAGCGTAGCGAACGGCTGGCCCAGCAGCAGGCCGGGTTCGAGAAGCAGCAGACTGAGATTGCCCAGATTCAGAAGTTCATTGACCGTTTCCGCGCCCAGGCCACCAAAGCCCGACAGGCCCAAAGCCGGGTAAAAGCACTGGAACGCATGGAGCGCATCGCTCCGGCCCATATTGACTCGCCCTTTCATTTCGAATTTCCGGTGGCAGACAAGGTTTCCAATCCGTTGCTGTCGATCCGTAACGGCGCGGCAGGCCATGGCAGCGCCACTATTCTATCCGGGTTGAACCAGACGTTGTTGCCAGGTAGCCGCATCGGATTGCTGGGCCCGAACGGCGCTGGTAAGTCGACCTTGATGGATGCGCTTCGAGGCGAGAACACTCTGCTGTCCGGTGATCGCACGACCGGCGAGCATCTGGCGATTGGTTACTTTGCCCAGCATCAGCTGGAGTCGCTGGAGCTGGACGCCAGCCCGTTTGTTCACCTCCAACGACTGTCGCCAAAAGCCTCAGAGCAGAAAATTCGCAATTTTCTGGGCGGTTTCAATTTTCATGGGGATGAGGCGTTAGCGAGTATTCGTACCTTCTCTGGGGGAGAGAAAGCCCGCGTCGCTCTTGCTGTCATTGCCTGGCAGCGGCCTAACCTGCTGCTGCTGGACGAGCCCACCAACCACCTTGATCTGGACATGCGCCAGGCCTTGACCATGGCATTACAAAGCTTCGATGGCGCCATTGTTATTGTCTCCCACGACAGGCACCTGCTGCGCAACACCGTAGATGAGTTCTGGCTGGTCAACGATGGCCGGGTCACGTCTTATGACGGCGATCTGGAAGATTATGAGCGCTGGCTGGCTGACCGCCGTGTCGATGAGTCCGCCGTGCCAAAGCGACCGGCCCCAACCCATGAGGGCAGCGCTCAGCGCGACGCCGAGAACGCGGCGGAGAGCGCGGAAGATCGTAAAGTCCGCAAGCGTGCGGAAGCTGCGCTGCGTCAGACTATCAGCCCTTACCGCAAGCAGCAGGCCAGCCTGGAAAAAGAGATGGACCGTTTGCAGGTTGAATTGTCGGAGCTGGAGCAGTTGTTATCAGATCCATCACTTTATGATGATGCCAACAAGGCAAAAATGAAGGAGCTACTGTCCCGCCAGGGACAGTGCAAAGGTAAGCTTGAGGCCGTGGAAGCCGAGTGGCTGGAGGCCAGTCAGAGAGTTGAGGACCTGGAAGCCCAGATGGCGTGATCACTGCACTGTCGACGTCCCGACATCCGGCTTTCAGCTGGTGATGGTCAGTTTGAAATTCTGCCGCGCCAGATAGCCTTTCTCGTTTTCCAGGTCAGCCAGTGTTAGCGGGCGTTCGTCTACCCAGCCAGCAGGAAATCGGATGGTGAGCCGGTTGTCACCGGCCTCCAGCTCAAACTCTGGCGGTGCTTCGTGATTACGCGGATGCTGTAATAGTACTGCCAGCCGGGTCAACACACATAGATATGTGAGCCGCCGGAGGTCCTCTTGGTCGATGCCTTCAAAGATGGCGGGTGAAAACTTACGGCGGTGTCCCCGGACCAGAGTCGCCAGGTCGTTCTGGAATTGCTGGCTGAAGCCCGCCAGATCCGAGTACCGCAAAAGGTAGGCGCCGTGTTTGTGGTACTGGCTATGGGAGATGGTCAGGCCAATTTCGTGCAAACGGCAGGCCCAACTGAGCACTTCCTCGTCAGCCGGAGTACGGATTTTCCAGGCGTCGGCTACTTGTTCGTAAGCTGCCAGAGCGGTTTCCTCTACGGCTCGAGCGTGGTTCTGGTCGACGTGGTAACGTTCCTGGAGTGCCTGAATGGTGCGGTCCCGCACATCTTCATGCTGGATGCGGCCAACGATGTCGTACAGCAGGCCTTCTCGCAAAGCGCCATCGGCACAGGTGAGCTTATCGATACCCAAAGATTCAAACGCGGCGAGCAAGATCGCAAAGCCGGCCGGGAAAATGCTCTGGCGATCCGTCCGTATGCCCAGTTCGCTGAGACGCTGGACGGAACCCATGTCGATCAAGCGCTGGCGCAGTTCTCTCATGGCTTTGAGTGTGATGGAGCCATCGGTCAGCTTGAGCGCTGACAACGCACTGGAAACCGCTTTGATGGAACCGGAGGATCCGACAGCGCTTTGCCAGCCAAGCGCACGGAAGCGGTGCCGGATGTTCAGCAACTCTTGGGCTCCGTGGGTAACAGCGCGGTCCATTTGTCGGCGGGTAATTTTACCATCGGGGAAATAAGTGTTGCGAAAGAAGACACAACCCATGTGAAGGCTATCCAGTTCCTGGGCTTCAAACCGTTCACCGATAATGAATTCGGTGCTACCACCGCCGATATCAATGACCAGTCGGCGGCCGGTGTCATCCGACAAAGTGTGAGAGACACCCAGGTATATCAGGCGGGCCTCTTCCCGACCCGCGATTATCTCGACCGGATACCCAAGTACCTGCTCGGCCCGGGCCATAAACTGGTCGGCATTGCGGGCGACTCTGAGCGCATTCGTACCGACAATTTGAACGGCCTCCGGAGGCATGCCGCTGAGCCTTTGTGCGAAGCGGCCCAGACATTCCAGCCCGCGCTGCTGGGCCTCCTCGGTCAAGTTGTTGTTGGCATCCAGACCCGCGCCCAGCTGGACTTTTTCGCCCATTTTTTCGAGTGTCCGGATTTCGCCATGGACTAAGCGCGCCACCATCATGTGGAAGCTGTTTGAGCCCATGTCGATGGCGGCAAGCAGCTCGGGCGGGGTGGCGGATGTTGCGACCGTCACGTGTCTTGAATTCCTTCTGTCTGGCCTTATAGTTATTCAGGCGTTCATGGAGGTCCTGACAGACCGTTCCAGGCCGAAGGCAACCATCAATGGCGTAGCTGATTACGGCAGTTCATCGGAGTCTCGGCCACTATAAGCGAAAAATTGCAGGAATGTCAGCAACGGCGTTCTGTCGATTGAGCGTAGGCAGGATGAGATCGTGGGTCGCACGGAACTGCTTCACAGAGTACGGAGTCTTCGCGTAAAGTATTGGGTATTGATAAGAAAGCTTTCAGGGTGGCGGCGTAAGGCCTGTCACTGGTAAATAGATCCAAGTGCGCGCCAGATCATGTCAGGTTTGGCGACTGCCAGAATCGGGAAAATGTAATGAGTGGAAATATCGTAAACGTGAGTGATGCGTCTTTCGAACAGGACGTTCTGAAATCTGATACACCAGTACTGGTTGATTACTGGGCGGAATGGTGCGGCCCGTGCAAAATGATCGCACCGGTGCTGGAAGAGATTGCTGAAGAATACGAAGGCAAGCTCAAGGTCTGCAAACTCAATATAGATGAGAATGAGCAAACACCGCCCAAGTTCAATATCCGTGGTATTCCTACGCTGATGCTGTTCAAGAATGGCAATGTGGATGCCACCAAGGTAGGTGCACTTTCCAAGTCGCAGTTGGCTGCGTTTCTGGACAGTAACCTCTGATCGGCTGCGTCCCGAAACGGAATGCTTTCGGTGAGAAAGCCGCCCCTGAACTCGTTTAAGGGCGGCTCAGCTCCCGCGGTCTGAATCCTGATCCAGCCACTCGTTGGCTTGCTGGCGGTCGGAGGCTTTCTGTTCAACCCAGTGTTCCCCCTCGGGCATGATTTCTTTTTTCCAGAACGGTGCTGAGGTTTTCAGGGCATCCATGAGGAACTGGCAGGCGCTGAAGCTGTCGCTGCGGTGGGCGCTGGCCACCCCTACGAAAACGATCTGATCATTCAGATCAAGGCGTCCAATCCGATGGATTACCCGTGCCTCGCGCACGTCCCAGCGCGCTCCCGCCTGTTGAATCAAATCCTTGATGACGGCCTCGGTCATGCCGGGATAGTGTTCCAGGTATAACCCCCTAACGTCGGGTTTGTCTCCGCTGTCCCGTACCAGTCCGGTAAACGTCACGATAGCACCGGTTCCGGCTCCGGAGTCCCGTAGGGCCTGGTACTCGGCAGCTGCGTCAAAGTCCCCGGGTTGGATAGAAATCATGTCAACCTCCTGTCACAGGTGGAAAAACAGCGACTTCGTCGTTGTTATTCAATGGCGTAGAGGGGCGTGCTATCGCCTGATTTACAGCGATCACCAGGGCAGTGCCGTCGGTCAGTTGGCGCCATTTCCCGCCACGTAAGGCCAGTGTTTCGAGTACCTTCCCGGCGTTAGTGCCGGTGGGCAGGTTCAACGATAGCTGGTCGGTGTCGAGAGACTCCCGCAGTCTGGCAAAAAACCGAACCGAGACGGTGATATTGTTGGCAGTCATGGTGGCATTACCCCGTTAACTCGTGAAATCCGAAGAATGTTATCGACTCTCCCGGTTTCACCGTGCTGTTTGCCGGAATCATCGCCAGGCCGTTAGCCCAGCAGGCGGAGCTAAGCACCCCAGAGCTCTGGTTTGGATATATTGTTACCTCATCCTCGCCATTGATCCTTTGTTTGCGGGCCCGCATGAATTCCTGCCGTATTGATGGTTTATCTACGGAAAATGCAGCCGGTAGCCGTTCGCCAAGAGGCGGTGAACTGAGGTCGCCCTGTCTCCGACGAATATAGGGTACGCCGACCATCAGGAAAGTTACCAGCACGGACGCGGGATTGCCCGGTAATCCTAGCAGCGGTGTGCCGTCCAGTTGTCCGAAAGCCAGTGGTTTGCCGGGTTTTATCGCCAGTCGCCACAGTGTCAGTTCGCCCTCTGATTCCAGTACTGCCCGAATATGGTCTTCTTCGCCCACCGAAACGCCACCGCTGGTGACGATCAGATCCGCGGCCTTTGCGGCTCTTTTTAGAGCGTCCGTGGTCGCATTCCGGGTATCTCTGACCGTTTCGCACATCACCAGGTCACAGTTCATCTGGGCCAGCAGCCCGTGCAAGGTAGACGCGTTGGTGTTGTGGATTTGCCCGGGTTGTAAGGGCTGCCCGGGGTCGACCAGTTCGTCGCCGGTGGTCAGTACCGCGACCCGTAATTTTCGATAGGCCGGCACCCGGTCAAGCCCCAACGAGGCGATCAGCCCCATTTCCTGAGGTCTGATGCGGACACCCCGGGCTAACGCCAGACCTCCTGCTGCCAGGTCCTGCCCCTGGCGCCTTATGTTTTGTGCCGGCGCGATCTCAGTCGTTGCGCGGATGCCCTCCGGGGTGATGTCGACGTTCTCCTGCATTATCACCGCGTCAGCTCCCGCCGGGATGCTGGCGCCGGTGAAAATCCGCGCTGCTGTACCAGGTTCAAGAGGGGCAGGTTGCTGGCCCGCCGTAATCCGTGCTGACACAGCCAGTGTTGCGTCACTTCCCAGGTCCGCGCAGCAAAAGGCGTAACCGTCAACGGCGCTTTTATCAGCCGGCGGGACATCGGCAGGCACTGTAAGGTCAGACGCTAATACCCGGCCGAGAGTTTCTGAAATCAGCACGGTCTCTGTTTCATCCAGTGGTGATGCCTTGCTCAATAGGTGCTCCAAGGCCTGCTCAAGTGGAATTAGTTCGCCCGCCATCAGAAATGACCTGAGTTGCCAACCGGCTCGTCCAGCCGTTGAATTGGGCGTTCCGGCTTACGTAGGGTCAGGCCGCAGAAATTGCAAGGTTCGTGGGTGCTGTCGAGCTGGCTCAGCAAAATGCCTTCCCAGCCGGTGCGACAAGCACCCGTAGAGCCCGGCAGGCAGAAGATTACGGTGTGGTTGGCCAGACCGCCAAAAGCCCGGGATTGGACGGTAGAGGTCCCTATAGCAGCAACGGAGAGCCGGCGGAATTCTTCCCCAAAGCCATCAATGATCTTGTCGAGCAACGGGCGCACGGCTTCCGGCGTGCTGTCCCGCTCGTTAAAGCCGGTGCCCCCGGTAATCAGAATGCCATGAATGGCCGGGTCGGCGATCCAGCGCGAGATTAATGCCCGAATCAGGTATACATCGTCCGGCAGTAGCCGCCTTGCGTAGAGCGAGTGGCCGGCTGCAAGTATTTGATCTTCCAGGTACTGGCCGGAAGTGTCCTCACTGGGTCCGCGGCTGTCGGACACGGTGAGAAGCGCAAGATTCAGGGGTTTTACGTCGGTGCTGTTGGTCATGCCTTTGATTCACTCTGTATGGATAGTTCAATGTGTTGTGGTCCGCCCAGTATCCTGCCGGAGACCGGCTTTTGGAAGGGCTGGTATTGGGCGGATTTATTGTTATAATGCACGACGTGTGAATTTTCTGGCTTGACATCCGTCCAGTCCTGTACAACTATCGGCATTCGTTAGGCGAGCTGTTGTTCTCCAGCTAGCGACCTCAAGATTCAATATCTGCGCTGAAGCAATTCTCAATGGTTGGTTAAGCTGAAGAGTTTGAAGCAGGCCTCCATTTGCAAATCCTGAGTGTCGGTAAAACGTTAAAAGCCAGCGAATCAGTAATATTAACACAGTAATCTGAAGAGAAACTTGGCTCGGCGCCCGCCAGGCAGTTTCTGTCCAAAACTGAAATAAGCACCTTTTACACAACATGGCCAGGGCTTTGCCCCTGTCTACCCAAACCCTGTCTACTTCCATTCCTGAATATCTAATAACTTATGAATCTTACTGAACTTAAGCAAAAATCCGTACCCGAACTGCTCGAAATAACGCAGGAAATGGACCTCGATAACCTAGCCCGTTCGCGCAAGCAGGACGTTATTTTCGCGATCCTGAAAAAGCATGCAAAAAGCGGCGAAGACATTTATGGCGATGGCGTGCTGGAGATTCTCCAGGACGGCTTCGGCTTTTTGCGTTCCGCTGATGCGTCTTACCTGGCTGGTCCCGACGATATTTACGTCTCACCAAGCCAGATCCGCCGTTTCAACCTTCGGACCGGTGATACGGTGGCGGGCAAAATTCGTCCTCCCAAAGATGGAGAGCGCTATTTCGCGTTGTTGAAAGTTAATGAGATTAACTTCGACAAACCCGACAATGCCCGCAACAAAATTCTGTTTGAGAACCTGACCCCGCTATTTCCTGATGAGCGTCTCACGCTGGAAGCCGGCAGCGGCAGTACCGAAGATCTGTCATCCCGGGTGCTGGACCTGGTTGCACCGATCGGCAAGGGCCAGCGCGGTTTGATTGTATCGCCACCGAAGGCTGGTAAGACGGTGCTGATGCAAACCATTGCACAATCCATCACGCGCAACAGCCCGGAATGTCATGTCATGGTGTTGCTGATCGATGAGCGTCCGGAAGAAGTTACCGAGATGCAGCGCACCGTACGTGGTGAAGTTATCGCATCTACTTTTGACGAACCGCCTGCCCGCCATGTGCAGGTAGCTGAAATGGTGATCGAGAAGGCCAAGCGGCTGGTAGAGCACAAAAAAGATGTAGTCATCCTGCTGGACTCTATTACGCGCCTTGCCCGGGCTTACAACACGGTTATCCCGTCTTCGGGCAAGGTATTGACCGGTGGTGTGGACGCTCATGCTCTTGAAAAACCCAAGCGCTTCTTCGGTGCCGCCCGGAATGTAGAAGAGGGCGGCAGCCTGACCATTCTGGCGACGGCCCTGGTGGATACCGGCTCCAAAATGGATGAGGTTATCTACGAGGAGTTCAAGGGTACAGGTAACATGGAAGTGCATCTGGACCGGAAAATAGCGGAGAAGCGGGTTTATCCGTCCATTAACATTCGCCGCTCAGGTACCCGACGTGAAGACCTGCTGATGGCAGAAGCGGATATCCAGCGCGTGTGGATTCTGCGCAAATTGCTGCACTCCATGGATGACGACACCGCATCGCTGGAGTTTTTGCTTGATAAATTGCGTGAAACCAAGACCAACGATGAGTTCTTCCAATCGATGAAGCGTCGTTAATCGGCTGTTTCCTCGGGTTGAACTTGTCAAGCGGGGCTTCTCTGAAGCCCCGCTTGAATCCGCTTTACTACTATCCTCGTAAACGTCTCCCTGACACGCCACCACGGGGCACCCCATGAAATACAACGATCTGCGTGATTTTATCGACCAGCTGGAAAAGCAGGGCGAGCTCAAGCGTATTGCTGTGGAAGTTGACCCCTATCTGGAAATGACGGAAATCTGCGACCGCACCCTTCGCGCCGGTGGACCTGCGCTGTTATTTGAGCGTCCGAAAGGTTATTCCATGCCGGTGTTGGCCAACCTTTTTGGCACCCCGAAGCGTGTCGCTATGGGCATGGGCCAGGATGATGTGGCGAGTTTACGGGACGTGGGCAAGCTGCTGGCCTTCCTGAAAGAGCCCGATCCCCCAAAAGGTTTCAGGGATGCGCTGGAAAAGTTTCCGGTGTTTCGTCAGGTCATGAAGATGAGCCCGAAAGTTTTGCGGTCGGCGCCCTGTCAGGAAGTGGTGTACGAAAAAGACCAGGTCGATCTCAACCTGATTCCGATTCAGCATTGCTGGCCGGGGGATGCGGGTCCGCTGGTCACCTGGCCTTTGGTCATTACCCGGGGTCCACACAAGGAACGCCAGAACCTGGGTATTTACCGTCAGCAGTTGATTGGTAAAAACCGACTGATCATGCGCTGGCTGAGTCATCGGGGTGGGGCGCTGGACTTTCTCGAGTGGCAGAAGGCACATCCGGGTGAGCCATTTCCAGTGGCGGTTGCCCTGGGTGCTGACCCGGCGACGATTCTCGGCGCAGTGACGCCGGTGCCGGACTCATTATCTGAATACGCTTTCGCCGGTCTGCTTCGCGGTGCGCGGACGGAACTGGTCAAAGCCGAGTTGAGTGAGCTTCAGGTGCCGGCGAGTGCGGAAATTGTCCTCGAAGGTTTTATCTACCCTGACGATACGGCACCGGAAGGCCCGTTTGGTGACCACACCGGTTATTACAACGAAGTAGAGTACTTTCCGGTGTTCACCGTGGAGCGCCTTACTCACCGCCGCTATCCGATTTATCACAGTACCTACACCGGGCGTCCGCCGGATGAGCCGGCCATTCTTGGTGTGGCGCTGAACGAGGTCTTCATTCCCATTCTGCAGAAGCAGTTTCCGGAGATTGTCGATTTCTATTTGCCGCCGGAAGGATGCTCCTACCGGCTCGCGATCGTGACGATTAAAAAGCAGTACCCCGGCCATGCCAAGCGGGTGATGATGGGTGTATGGTCGTTTCTACGGCAATTCATGTACACCAAGTTTGTGATCGTGACGGATGATGATGTGAATGCCCGCGACTGGAAAGATGTGATCTGGGCCATAACCACCCGGATGGACCCGGCGAGAGATACGACGCTGGTGGAGCACACGCCGATTGACTATCTGGATTTCGCTTCGCCGGTCGCAGGGCTTGGGTCCAAGATGGGCCTGGATGCCACCAACAAGTGGCCGGGGGAAACCAATCGGGAGTGGGGCACACCGATCACCATGTCGGATGAGGTTCGCCAACGGGTGGACGACATCTGGCTGAGCCTGGGGATTGAAACCGATACCGGTCGCCCCGATGGATAGCGATTCGAGGGAAAATGCGGCAATGCCCGGATAACGATATCCCGGAATATCGGATAACCTTGCAACCTGCTGGTCTGACGTTGCTTGCCAGGGCGGACGAAGATTTGCTGTCTGCTGCCGCCCGCTCCGGCATCGCGGTGCCTTCCGCTTGCCGTAACGGTGTATGTGAACTGTGTGAGGCAACCCTGTCGAGTGGTCCGGCACTGAATACCCGTAATCTACAACGTATACCTGAAACCGCGCGCCTGATGCTTTGTCGTACCCGGGCGCTTGGCCACCTGGAATTGGAGATTGAGGCCGTTATGGCAGCTGGAAAGAACACCGCCCGGAAATTTCAAGCGAATGTGGTCGATGTGCGGTCTATCAGCCACGATGTGTTCCGGGTTGAACTGCAGTTGCCCCGCCGGCGGGAATTGGATTTCCATGCCGGCCAGTACCTTTCGGTTGTCCTGCCGGATACAGACCCTTGCTACTTTTCGATAGCGAGCAGTCC
>JBDNIR010000402.1:0-2655 GCA_041688195.1 Marinobacter sp. | reverse complement strand
GCTGTTGTCACGGGCCCGGTTGCTGTTTGTCGCTCGCCACAGGGCGCTGTTTGCCAAGCTGATGGCGGTCGAAATTCAGGGCGTCCAGCTGAAATCCGGTGCCGTGCCGTTCTGGGACAGCCTGGGTCGTCACTTCTTCAATATGGCTTTTGATACCGCCGACGCCCATTCCGGCACCCTGAGCAAGACGTTCATAGCGGAACTGATGCCGCCCAACCCCATTTACGTCACGCTGCTGACCGATGCCGCCCAGGCCGCCCTCGGTCAGCCACACGAAATAGCGGCCCGAACCTGCGATCTGCTCGAAAGGGAAGGCTTCCAGGTCGGTAACTACGTTGATATTTTTGACGGTGGTCCGGTGCTGGAAGCGCGCACAGATATGTTGCGAAGCGTGATCGGCAGCCATCGTAAAACCCTGCGTACCGGTGAAGATAGTCAAGGCGATGTGTATCTGGTGGGCATCGGCGAGGGAGAGGCGTTCCGCTGCGTGCTGACAGTACTCGATGAGGGGCTTGCTGAAACCGTCAAAATGCCGGTCAGCGTTCAAACCCAGCTCAGTTGCACGCATGGCGACGAGCTGCTGCTGGTGCCATTATGAGCCTGATTTTCGAGGCCCCGATATGTTGATTATTCGTCCCCTGCAAGAAACCGATCTGGAAGACCTTTACCGGATGGCGCAATCCGCTGGCAAAGGCCTGACCTCGTTACCTGCCAACAAGGATCGCCTGGCCCGGAAAATCAGCCGTGCGCAGGACGCCTTTAATCAGCGCTGCGCTCCGGAAGCTGGCATGTATCTGTTTGCCCTGGAAGACACCGAGCTGAAACAATGCGTCGGTATCAGCGGCATTGAAGCCAGGGTGGGTCTTGAGGAAGTGTTTTATAACTACCGTCTGAGTACCACGGTAAACGCATCCCGGGAGCTGGGTGTGCATGTGCGCACGCCAACCCTGCACCTCACCAATGATATGACGGATACCACAGAAATCTGCTCACTGCTGTTGTCCGATAGCCACCGTAAAGGCGGCAACGGCCTGCTGCTGTCGCGCTGTCGCTTCATGTATCTTGATGATTTCAGACGCCACTTTTCAGACAAGGTGTTTGCGGAAATGCGTGGGGTGTCGGATGAGAGCGGCCGTAGCCCATTATGGGATGCTCTGGGCGCACGCTTCTTCGACATGAAGTTCAGTCAGGCCGACTATCTCTCAGGGGTCGGCAACAAATCTTTTATTGCCGAGCTGATGCCCAAATTCCCGATTTATCTGCCGTTGCTGCCGGGGGGCGCCCGGGCGGTGATAGGCCGGGTTCACGACAATACGGCGCCGGCACTGAACATGCTCCAGTCCGAGGGTTTTAACTTCAACGGGCTGGTGGATATCTTCGATGGCGGCCCGTTGGTCGAGGCCTTTATCCATAACATTCGCACCGTTCGGGAGAGCCTGAACCGCCATGTGCTGATAAGCCGCAAGCCGATCAACCTGGATGTACCGCCTGGGGAGCGGGTGATGGTTTCCAATCGCTCGTTCCGGGATTTCAGGGTGACGACTATTCCGATGCGGTGTATCAATCCCGATACTGTCAGCATACCAGCCGAAGTGGCCGAGGCGTTGGATGTCTCCTCCGGCGATCTGGTTCGTCTCGCGCCTTTGAAAGATGGCGGCAGATCACCAGTACAGACATTGGCCCACTGAACTGAACGTGCGTCGTAAGCTTTTTTGATTCAAGCGCCCGGGAGGTGCAGGAATGACCATTAAACTAACCGGTGAACTTCTTATTGACGGGTTTTGGCTGCAAGGCCACGGGCCGTTGCTTGAGTCTGTCCAGCCGGTGACCGGTGAAACGGCCTGGCAGGGAGAAAGTGCCAGCCTTGGGGATGTCGATGCTGCTGTCAGGGCCGCCCGTAAGGCTTTTCCGGCCTGGCGTCGTCGGCCTTTGGCCGAGCGTCGCGCCATCATTGAAGAACTTGGCGCGCAACTTGAAGCTGAAAAAGAAACCCTGGCCCACCAGATTGGTCTCGAAACTGGTAAGCCATTGTGGGAGTCCCGCGCTGAAGTCGCAGCGATGATCGGCAAGATCGGTATTTCCGTTAAGGCATACGATGAACGCACCGGTCATACCGAGTCCGATGGTGCAGCCGGCCATGCCGTTCTGCGGCACCGGCCCCATGGCGTGGTTGGGGTGTTCGGACCTTATAACTTTCCCGGACATCTGCCCAATGGCCACATCGCCCCGGCTTTGCTGGCGGGCAATACGGTGGTGTTCAAGCCAAGTGAGCTTACCCCCGGGGTGGCGGAGATGACGGTGCGCCTGTGGCTCAAAGCGGGGTTGCCCAATGGCGTCATTAACCTGGCCCAGGGCGCCCGGGATACTGGTATCTCGCTGGCCGGCCATCCCGGTATTGACGGCTTATTCTTTACGGGCAGTTCCAATGTGGGGCATCTTCTCCATCAGCAGTTCGGCGGCCAGCCAGAGAAAATTCTGGCGTTGGAAATGGGTGGCAATAACCCGCTGATTGTTCAGGATGTCTCGGATATTGATGGCGCTGTCCATCATGCCCTGCAGTCCGCCTTCCTGTCTGCTGGCCAGCGCTGTACCTGCGCACGCCGGCTACTCGTTCCTCATGGCCAGAAAGGTGACAAGTTGCTGGCACGGCTGGTG
>JBDNIR010000401.1:0-6453 GCA_041688195.1 Marinobacter sp. | reverse complement strand
GAGATTGAGGCGCTACTGGCGGCACCGGATCAATCAACGTGGATCGGTCGTCGGGATCATACGTTACTGCTGCTTGCCGTACAGACAGGTTTGCGACTTTCCGAACTCACAGGTCTTGATCGCGCTTCGGTTGTGCTGGGCCGCGGTGCCCACGTTCATTGTCTGGGTAAGGGCCGGAAGGAGCGGTGCACACCTCTTACACGCACTGTCTCGAGGGCAGTCCAGGAATGGTTAAAGGAACCGGCCAGGTGTGACAGCAAGGCATTGTTCTCGACAAGACAAGGCCGGCGACTGAGCGCCGACGCGGTCCAGTACCTTGTTGCAAAATATGCGGATATCACGCGACAGCATTGCCGCTCACTAAAACACAAGAGGATCACCCCACAGGTACTTCGTCACAGCGCGGCAATGGAATTGTTGCAAGCTGGCGTAGATTGCTCAGTCATTGCCCTATGGCTGGGGCATGAGTCGGTTGAGACCACCCAAGTGTATCTCCATGCACACATGGCACTGAAGGAGGCGGCGCTGGCAAAAGTCGACCCACTAGGGCATGCCGGAATCGTCCGCTATCAGCCCGGAGATGATCTATTGGCGTTCCTGAATGGGCTATAGCTGATCACAAACTATGCCGAATCGATACCGGTGGTGAAAAGGCCGAAAATAATGCAGTGTTGGCTTGTTTGCGCAATCGACAAAGTTGGTTCGGCATAGTTCGGGGTTCGGCATGAACGGCCAAGGCCAACGGCCTGGAACCCTCAACGTATGTCCAGCCTGTGCTGGAGCGCATTGCACAAGCGCAGACGCTGGAGACGCTTGAACAGCTACTGCCGTGGAATGCGGAGTTGGAGCAGGCTTCAAAAAAAGTGGCTCAGTTCGGCTGAGGACAAGGGTGTCGATTTAGTGGCGCTTACGTGGAAGCAGCAGGACTATGACGCAAAACTGGTGAACAGCTCGAACAGTTCCTCAAGCCGCTGGTTGAAGCCGGTGTGGATATTTTCCATGCCTCAACCCATCGTTTCTGGGAACCGGAATTCGAAGGCTCTAACCTCAACCTTGCGGGCTGGACTCAGAAGCTATCCGGCAAGCCGACCATGTCTGTTGGCAGCGTTGGCCTGACGGAAGATTTCATCAGCGGCACTTTTGCCAGTAAAAAAGAGGCGGTTGAGCAGTCTGGTATCGACGAGCTGGTAGAGCGCATGGACAACCACGAGTTCGAACTGATTGCCGTGGGCCGCGCGTTTCTGCAGGATCCCGAATGGCTCACCAAAGTGAAGGAAGGGCGGCTTGGCGAGGTGGACGATTTCGCCCGTGAATCCCTCACCAAGCTTTACTGAGTCTGCACAGAGTTGTAGCAGCGCTGCCCCACGGCCTGTAACACTCAGCCCCGCAAGCCGCTTACCAGTTTGTCGATGCTATCCTTGGCATCGACAAACAGCATGCGGGCGTTGTCTTTGAAGAACAGCGGGTTTTCCACTCCGGAATAACCCGTTGCCATCCCCCGCTTAAGAATCACTACCTGTCGGGCCTTCCAGACCTCAAGCACCGGCATACCGGCGATCGGGCTGCCCGGGTCTTCTGCCGCAGCCGGGTTTACCGTATCGTTGGCGCCAATAATCAGAACCACGTCTGTCGGCGTTACTCTGTCTTGTACCTGGCGTCATACGGCTGGTCTAAATGCTAACGCACCCTAGCTCTCACGCTCTGTGAGCGTGGTTGACAGTCGGATCAGTGAAGGTAGGGCCGCAACAATCATGAATACCCGCAAAACGTGATGTGTGGAAACCATCGCAGGATCAATTCCCAACGCCAATGCTACCATGCCCAGTTCTGGGGCTCCGCCCGGTAGATAGGCTAGCAGAAGTGCTGCTGCGGGCGCTCCTGTCAGCCGAGCCACTAGCAGTGCTGCCATAAGGGCACCAAAAGCCAGTAACGCGCCTATCATCATTGCCAGCCAGCCATCGTGTAATATTTGGCTAGGCTGGTACTGAGAAAAACGCACGCCGATACTGGTGCCAATAATTATCTGTGCAACGACAGATATAGATACTGGAACATATGCAGTAATGATGCCCGTCAAATGCAGTCCCGCAGATAGCAATAAGGGCATCAGCAGAAGTGCTGATGGCAACCGGCTGCGCTGGCCTAAGGCCCATGAGATAATTGCTACTAATGCGAGGGCCCCGTGTTGTAGTGGGTCGAAGGCTTCTGCTGCGGAAAAGACCTGAAGCGTTGCCGACGCTAGATCAACGTCTGACACCCATCGGATCATTATTGGTGCTAGTACCAGCAAAGAGATTAGTCTGGCCGAATGGCATAGGGCAACACGTCTTGTATCTGCTGAATATCTGTCGGAAAGAACCGAAACGACCGAAAACCCTCCCGGCACTGCAGCCAGAATGGCGGTTAGCCGGTTCATGTTTCCCCAGCGATGCATAGCCAAGTAAGCGACTATCAAAAATAGAGTCGAAAGTAACGCCATAACTAAAAGGCTTGGGACCCAAGCCCGTGCGCCAGCAATAACCTCTGGCTGAAATCCCGCTCCGAGCATTATGCCAATAACTACAATGGCATAACCACGCCAGCGCTTAGGTTGCGACAACTTTAGCCGGGTTGCTTGAACGCATAGCGCTGTCGCAGCCATGCTTCCAAGCATCCAAGGAAGAGGCAAACCGAAGAAAGTAAAACTCAGCCCACCTAGCGCGCCAATTAAAAGAGTAAGAATGCCTGCCCCATGTGAGTTACCAAAAATTTGTGCCACTTTTAGGGCTCATATTTTGGTAGTGTGGCTCGGCGTGCTCGATATGACTTGTAGATTGGTAGCACGATCACTATCACAATAAGCAGTACGAAGAATATCATCGCTATGGGTCGCTCAAGCACGTAGCCTAAAAAGTCGCCGCGGGAAATCTGGAGTGTCCGAACGAGTTCGCCCTCCATCATTCGGCCCAAAAGCAGACCGATTACGGTAGCCGCCACTGGATAGTCGTGTCGTCGCATCAGCCATCCGAGCCCTGCGAATGCTGCCACAGTTGCCGGCCCCGCAATTGTTCCGGTGATGCCGTAACCGCCCCAGGCACACATCGCGAGTACGCTCGGGATCAGATAGGGCAACGGTACGCGGACAACCATGCCCAGCATACGTAATGTCAGCAAACCTACGACTGCGAGCAGTACGACTTGTCCTAAATTACCGAGGATGATTGCATAGACAAGATCGGTCTGATTGCGGATAAAAGAGGGTCCGCCAACTATGTTATGAAAGGAAAACGCTGCCAGCAGCACCGCCGTAGCAGCACCGCCGGGAACTCCAAGCGCCAGAAGTGCGGTCATAGACCCGCCCTCGGAGCTGGAGTTGGCTGACTCGGCAGCGACTACACCCTCTGGTGCGCCCTTGCCAAAGGCCTCGGGTGTTTTTGATTTGCGCTTGGCCTCGCCATATGAAACCAGATTGGCGACCGATGATCCTACCCCTGGAATCGCGCCTATTATCGCACCGACAATGCTGCCCCGTAGCAATACACCCGGATAGCGAAACGTCTGCTTCACGCCCGTTAGAATCGACATTAGCGAGATATCTCGCAATTTTTCGTTTTCTACTAAGTAGGATAGACCGCGTAGGCGCAGTAGTTCAGAGGCTGCGAAGATTCCGATCATTGCAGGTACAACCGAAATTCCATCGATTAGATAGGGGTTGCCGATAGTCGTGCGCATAATACCTGTGGTGGACATACCGACCTGGCTGAGGAGAAGCCCAAAAAAACCTGCCAGAATGCCCTTCGCCATACTAGCGTCGTTCAAAGTGGCTATCAGTGTGAGCCCCCACAGAACCACCAGCACCATCTCCAATGGTCCGATTTTTAGCACGAAAACGGCTAGAGTCTGGATCATCACCAGTAAGATAATATAACCGATGAAGGCTCCCACAACCGAGGCCCCCAGCCCTAGCCCAAGCGCTTCATTATGTTTCCCTTGTCTTGCCATCGGATAGCCATCAAATGCGGTGGCGATCGATGAGGATGAGCCCGGGATGTTCATTAGTATCGCCGTTACACCGCCACCATAGGCCCCGCCAGTGAAGATGGCCGTTAGAAACAACATGGCCTGAAGAAAGTCCATTCCGAAAGTGACGGGCAGGAATACCGCCATTGCCATGGAAATTTGTAAACCAGGTATAGATCCGAAAATTAATCCGATCAGTAGACCTGGCACTACCCATAGCCAAGGCGTCCAGGAGGCAAACAAAAGATCTAGTGCTGCAGAAAACGCAATGTGATCAATCACGTCATAGCACCATTGTTTCCATGGGATAAGGGAATAGCGACCCAAAACCATAGACCAAAACTACGGTGAAGATGGCCGCAAATAGCGGAGGCTGCCATAGGCCTTTGCCACCGCTTAACACCACACCAGCCCAGACAAATAAGAAAGTAGCGAGGTCGAATCCGATTCGGGTTAGAAGCAAGCAAAAAAGACCAAACCCAGCGAGTAGAATGACGTCGCCCCAGATCGATGTTTCTATACTAGGCTCTTCAGATTGCGTCGCTTCCGCCATTTGGCTCGGACTATGGCGTAGTGACACAGCTACAATTGCCACGCAAGCCAATACCAACACCACCGAAACGGGAACAAGTACCACCAGATTCTGGAGCTTTGTAGATGCCTGCGTGGAGCTCCACAGCACAAAAGCAGTGGCCGCCATGACAAGGCCAAGGAGGACAGTATGGGTTGCAGGAAGCCTGGAACGCATTAGTTTTTCCGATAATAGAACACGAAAAGGCGGGGCCTGTGGCCTCCGCCGCGACAATTAGTTCTCAGTTTGAAACCGTTTCAGGATTTCGAAGTTGGACTGCACTATTTCGGTGGTTTTTTCAGGCCCCAACCATTCCGCACCTATGTCTTGTGCCTTAAGCCCGGCAACAAACTCTTCATCTTCCATTGCAGTTTTGTAAGCTTCAACCATACGGTCGAAGAGCTCCGGATGCTCTTGCTTGAAACTAGCATGAGCTGCCAGACCCCGCATGGAGCCCATCAGAACCGGCATCGATTCGAAGCCATTTTCGGACAGAACTTTATTTAGAGTTGGCGCTTCCCATTCTGGCAGCGGTGCGTCAGCAGCAACGGCCAGCGGACGCACGTATTCCGCGATCGAAATTGTTCCGTCAGCAGCAATGACCGTCATATCCACTTGACCGCCAGCCACTGCCGTGCGGGCGGCGCCACCCGATTGGTAAGTCACGACGTTCACATCGTCTTTGGTCAAGCCAAACGCTTCGAGCGCAAGGTTCAGGTTAATTGCGCCTGTTGAACCCGGCACCACCGACACCCTTAAAGTGCCGGGATTCTCCCTTACAGCCACCATGAAATCACTCAGTGTCTGATAAGGCGTGTTGATATTAACAGCAAATAAATCGCGATCGTTCCATTGGCCGTTAATAAAGGCAAAGTCAGAGAGGTCATAATCAGCATCAAATCTGAGAATTGCATTACTGATATAAGGATGGATCGAAGTCGCCAAAAAAAAGCTTCCATCGTCGGGCAGGTTCAGGAAATATGTGTTGCCCACATGGCCGCCGCCGCCAGCCTGATTGATGACCTTTATTGGCACATCAACTTCTTCTTGTAAACGCTGTGCCAGGGAACGAGCGGTGCGATCAGCTGAACCACCTGGCCCGAGCGCTACAACGAACGTGATCTGTCGACTAGGCCACTTTTCTTGGGCAAAAGCTGAAATGGGCTGTGCAAGAATCGAGATAGCTAGCCCGGCTGTAATGAGGCTGATGAGTTTCATGGTTTTCCTCGACGTGGTGTATTTGCGCTTAAGTTTGGAAGGACGATACAGTACTTTTCTTGCCATGAGAGTAGACTAAAAACTCCGATAAGTCAGACTGTCCGGCATGCAGTCTTACGTTCCCCAAGATAGTCCAGCTTCTTGGCGTTTCCATATCCATGCGTTCAGCCGCGTCCAATGCCTCAGCGTGTCGCCCAAGCTGACTAAGGTCTGCGGCAATATTAGGTGTATACACAGAACCTCCAGGAAGTTCGGCGCAGTGCCGCCATATCTGAAGCGCCAAATCTCTATTGCCCGTTGCCGTAGCAATCATGCCAATCTGACTGTAGATACTCACGAGCGCATCGGTACCATCTCCTAATGCATCTAGCTCCTTCCGAACAGACTGTTGGTCCCTCTTTGTAATCTGGTTTCTATTGTTCCATGCGTACTCCACCAGGATTTTCAATGCGGGCCAGCCCATGGCTGCAGACCATTCATCAATAGCTGCCAGATACTCAAACGGATGGAGATCCCTGCTACGATAAAGTTTTACCAGCCCTTGAACCAAATCAGCATTTGGCAATTGGATGGACTTCCTTGCTGAATTTTCAAAAGCTCTTTGTGCCTCCCTAACCTTCCCCGCTGACAACAATGAAACGATCAAATTAGAGTGGAAGATAGGG
>JBDNIR010000078.1:0-5789 GCA_041688195.1 Marinobacter sp. | reverse complement strand
GCGGCTGTCAGGGCCGTCAGCACCCAGTCGGGCAACGCCGGGTGCAATCGGTAATAGATCCACTGGCCCCGGCGCTCATCCTGAACCAACGCCAAATCACGGAGTTGCCCCAGGTACCGGCTGATCCGCGGTTGCGAGACATCGAGCGCTGCAGTCAGCTCGCAAACACACAGCTCCTCCTGTTGCAGGATCAGCAGCATAGAGGCCAGACGATTCTTGTCCCCCAATGCTTTGAAGACACCTGCGGGCGGGTAGTGAATCGAACGATGGACGGTTTTTTGATGGACCAGAACAAACAGGCTGATGCGATCCTTGAGTTCTTTCATGACCAAAGCAAACGTTGCATGGCGATTGTTCGGGACCGGGTCCGGGAAATCCCAGGCGATCATCTGACCGACGGATGCGATGGACTGGCATTCACGCGCCGCCTTGTCACAGAGGGTGATGACGTAGTCCCAATGCGCATCGCCAACCGACGAGACCGATTTGCTGCGCGCAGTTGTGCTATCAAGGCCGGCTTCGTCAATACACTGAAGCGCGAGAGGGTGTGGCTTCGAGGGCTCAGTGCCGGCGCTTGCCACCTCAAACTGATCGCCCGCCAGGTCCTTCAAAAGGGCTTCGGCCATGAGTGAGCGTGCACTGTTGGCGGTGCACACAAAGAGTACTCGGCGTCGGATTTCCAGCATGGTCATGAGCCCTCACTTCAATCTTCATATATTGATAACGTTATATATGATTTAAAGGATATATTAGTATTGGAACGATTGGAAGACTTCGGCTGGTAATTCTTCAGACCGAGCTGGAGCGCCGACAAATACTTGAATGCGGTGCTTTACACAAAGTCAGGGCCCCGTTGTGGGCACTTGGGCGGAGTACTAAAGAACGGCGAAAGGGTGGCCGCTGAGCTGACGCATGAAGAGGCAACGTCGTCCTCTGACAACTTGCTCGCGCTTTCCGCTGGCCCTGTTTGGAAGACTCAGAACACACTGAGTTCTGACACGACCACGATTACTTTAAGGCCGGATGAGGGCCTTGAGGTAAAAGCCACCATGAACGCCGGTGACCGTATGGTCTTCAACTGGGCCTCAGAAGGCGGCCCGGTTAATTTTGACATGCACGGTGAACGCTTTAATGATGGCGACAATTTCATCAGCTACTGGCAGGGAAGAAATGAGCCTGCTGCCAACGGGGCATTCGAGGCGCTGTTTGACGGTACCCATGGCTGGTATTGGCGTAATCGCGGCGACGAGACGGTCACCATCGTCCTTCAGACCAGCGGTTTTTACGACGGCATCACCAAGAAGTAATCAACCCATCATCGTTAAGGCGTTATTCCATGAAAAAGTTCATTCTTTCGTTCACGACCGCTGTCATTTTTTCATTCGCGGGCCAGGCATTTGCCGGCGCAGGCCATAGCCACGGTGTTTCGGAGCCTATCTCCAAAGCACAGGCAACGCAGAAGGCAGAGGCCGTAAAGCAGCAACTGGTCAGCTCGAAGCAGGTATCCTCCGAGTGGAACGGTGTTGAGGGTAGCAGCCCCCAGCAGCGTTCAACCTCTGCCGGTAACCTGTGGGTTGTTGAGTACGCCAACCCAGAGACCGCTGATGAGAACAAGGCCAAGCTGTTCGTGTTTGTGGATGAGTTCGGCAACCCCATTGGAGCGAACCACACCGGCAAATTGTAAAATCCAGGAAGCATAGTGAGGGCGCGCTACTCAATGGGTAGCGCGCCCTTTTTATTTGGGCCAATAGGTATGATGATCGTCAACCACAAAATCGTGCGTATGAATCAGTTGTGGGTGCTTGTGGGCGTGACTGTGGGGCTCAGGCCCTTCCCACCCTTCATGCTCGTGCTGATGGTGTTGATCGTGATAGTGGTAATGACCGTGCATTGTCTCATTATGAGTGTGCTGCAGGTAGCCTTCGTCTTTTTGGGGCCAAAGCAACATGGCAGCAACAACCGACAAGAGCGCCATCAAACCAAGAACCACAAACGCGCCCATCAAACCAATCTGCACACCGAGCCACCCGGCAAGGGGGTAGGTGATCAGCCAGCAGGCATGGGACAACGAGAACTGAGCCGCGAACAGCGCCGGACGGTCATTCTCGTGACTTGATTTCGCCAACAACCGTCCCGCTGGCGTCATAATCATCGACATCCCGGCACCCATCAGGAACCACAGCAAGACCAGAAAGCTGATACCCGGCATTGTGGCACCGGCCAGAACACTCACGGACAGAAGCAACCCTCCGGCCAGCATACAGGGCCGTGGTTGAACTCTCCTCAGAATGCCCGGCAGGGTGAACGCCACCACCATGGAACCACCACCGGCGGCTGCAAAGACGATGGCGACCCATTCCTCGGCAAGCCCGAGATAGGTTCGCACATAAACAACGGTGTTGACGATCTGCATGGCGCCCGCCGACGACACCACCATGCTCAGGGCGAGTAACCCTTTGAGTCTTGGCGTTTTCAGATAGATGCGCGTGCCTTTGGTGACTCTCGTCCAGAAGGGTTCACCGTGGGATGTGTCTTTGCGTCCGGGCAAGGTGACGGACAAAACAAACGACGCCGAGAGGACAAACGCGACACCATTCATCAGAAAAAGCACATCGAACGTCATGATGGTAATCAGTGCGGCCGCGAGCATCGGGCTCAGCAGGTTTTCCAGATCGTAGGCCAGGCGGGACAGTGACAGCGCCTTGGTGTACTCGTCCTTATCCGTCACGATATCGGGGATCGTCGCCTGGAACACCGGTGTGAAGCCCGCCGAAAACACGTTGAGAACAAAAACCAGCACGTAAATCTGCCATGCCTCAGTGACAAAGGGCATTACCGCCACCACGCAGGCTCTCAGAATATCCAGCGTCACCAGCAGAGAGCGGCGCGGAAGTTTTTGGGCAATCGCCCCAAACAGCGGGGCGACGACGACATAGGCGATCATCTTCAGCGACAGCGCAATGCCGAGCACTTGCCCCGCATTGCCGCCCGCCAGGTCATGGGCCAGAAGCGCCAGAGCGACTGTCGTTAAACCGGTTCCTGCCAGCGCGATGACCTGTGCACTGAAAAGACATCTATAAATTTGAATGCTTAGCGGAGAGAAGATACTCAATGGCAATGACTCCGAAAAGTGATTCACTAAAGTTTGAAACCGGTGTAAATGGCCTGTTGATCGCGTAACGCGAAGCCAACTCAAATAATACGACCGCATTGGCGGGGTACGTCAGCGAATGTTGGACACGATGCGTCAATAGGTGGCCATCCAAGCCTGCGGCACGTTACCGAAGCGAAATTACTATGTGCAATACTGACGGAATAATATAGTGCAAATATTCCTGTTTTAGTCGCACCGCTGATTTGAATTTTTCGCCCAAGGTATTCAACATTCAAAGATAACGGGCAATGGCTTTGAACTCATCAACGCGTCTTTTCTGATCAGGCTCCAGCGGGCCAATCGCGTCGTCAAGACAGTGCTCGATGTGATCCTGGACCAACACCCGCTTTGCCTGTTGAATGGCTTTTTCCACAGCATGAAGCTGTTGCGCCAGTTCCAGGCAGGATCGCCCAGCATCCATCATCTCTATTACGCTGCCCAGGTGACCTTGAGCCCGCTTCAGGCGTTTGATGATATCCGGATGTGAGTGGTGCTTTTGATCATTTACCATTTTTAATTCCTATCCCCCCTAGGGGGATGGTATTCTCAATCACCGAATTAATCCAACAGCCAGACTAACGAACTGACACTAATGATTACGGCCATCCACCGACAAAATTTGATTCCGCTTCTCGCCCTGCTGTTAGCGCTGGCCGGTATGACGTTCTCGGTCATCGGTGAGGCGTCATCTCATGGTATCGCCGAGCTGAGTGAGTCTGTGTCGGTGGATCAGGATGATCATTCACACAGCCACGATGATTTTGAAGAAAAGTCAGATAGTCACCTGCACCATGACGCTGGCAATCACACCCACGAATCCTTAGATCGATTGGCGATTCCACTCGCCTCCAGGCCACTGATTTCGTTCCGGCAACCCACGCCCTATGCCGGAGACTCTCCTCGTAGTGTTCGTTACCGGCTCGATCGCCCGCCAAAAGTCCCTCTGATTGTTTAAGCCTCGCTGCACCGCAGCTTTTTAAACGAAAATAATTGGAGTCGTTATGTTGTCAACTTTGCTTGACGGCCATTGGCGTGCGAACACAGCCGCCGGCGGTCGCCGTCTGGCCTGGATATTCCTGACACTGGGTTTGCTGGGAATGAGCACCGATGTGCTGGCCCATGCCATTGCCCAGGGAGACAAGGGGTACATCCAGGAAATAACCGGTGTAAACCTCATTGCGTTCATCTATCTCGGGGCCAAGCACATGGTCACCGGTTATGACCACCTGCTGTTCCTTCTGGGGGTCATCTTCTTCCTATATCGCATGCAGCACATCGCAATCTACGTGAGCCTGTTTGCGCTGGGGCATTCCACCACCATGCTGTTGGGCGTGTACTTCAACGTCGGCATCAACAGTTACATCATCGACGCCATCATTGGGCTGTCGGTGGTGTATAAGGCACTGGACAACGTGGGCGCGTATCAGCGCTGGTTCGGCTTCCAGCCCAACACCAAGGCCGCCACCCTGATCTTCGGCTTCTTCCATGGCTTTGGCCTGTCCACGAAAATCATTGAGTACAACATCTCCCCGGATGGACTGATACCGAACCTGCTCGCGTTCAACGTGGGTGTGGAAATCGGGCAGCTTCTGGCATTGACGATGATCCTCATCGTCATGAGCTACTGGCGTAAAACCGATGGTTTTTCCCGCCATGCCTATACCGCCAACGTGACCATGATGAGCGCCGGCTTCCTGCTCATCGGTTATCAGCTCACTGGTTATTTTGTCGCTTAATTCTGGAGACTTTTTTATGTACAACACCGATATGCCCTCACGTAACGAATTACCCAGCTCCGCGCAGCTGATTCGCTCCACCATCATCGCCGCCATCGCAGCGTTGGTGCTGCTCGTAACCGTGGTGATGCCCTCCGAGTATGCTCTGGACCCCACAGGCGCTGGCCGCCTGCTTGGTTTGACGGAGATGGGTGAAATCAAGGAACAACTCGCAGAAGAAGCAGCCGCCGACGAAGCCGCCCAGATGGTGCCGGTGCAATCCTCCACCGAGGAGAGCGCAACACAGCCTTCTGCACCAGCTTCCCAGACAGCCGCAGCGCCTGAACTTGCAACCGAACCAAAAGCGGAAGAACCTGCCCCGGCACCCGCGGCTGAGCCCGAATGGCAGGATGAGGTGCGTGTCGTCCTGACACCCGGTGAGGGCACGGAGTTCAAGCTCACAATGGAAGAAGGTGCCGTGGCTCGCTTTTCCTGGGTATCCGTGAACGGGGCCATCAATTTCGACACCCACGGTGACGGCAGTGGCCAGTCAATATCTTACGAGAAAGGCCGCGATGTTTCGGAAGATCAAGGCGAACTTGAAGCAGCATTCACCGGCAATCACGGCTGGTTTTTCCGCAACCGCAACGATAATGACATCACGCTGGTGCTTCGTACCGATGGTGACTATGGTGAGCTGAAAACGATGCTTTAATTGGGGGCGCTGAAATGAAGAGAGCTGGCCTGCGAGCCAGCTCTCACTTGCCTAATGGAGCGACCTGGATATTGCAACTGAAAACCTGGAGAAGTTTCGCACATTGCTACTGACGCAGCGTGAAGACCTGCTTTTACGGCAGATTGAAACAGCCCTCCTTCGGGTCAACAGCGATGAATACGGGGACTGCAGAGAATGCGGCGAG
>JBDNIR010000400.1:0-2984 GCA_041688195.1 Marinobacter sp. | reverse complement strand
TGCTGATGTGCCGAAGTACTTCGTCGCCGGCATCATGGCCAAGTGTATCGTTGACGATCTTGAAGTGGTCGATGTCCATCAGTACGAGGGCAAACGTAGTGTTGCTGCGGACCGCCTCTTTGATGGTGCGGTCAAGAGTGGACTGAAAGTTGCTCCGGTTGGCCAGACCGGTCAGGGCATCATTCTCAGCCATTACGACGAGCTTGTCCTGAGCCTCCGCCCGATGGGTTTCATAGAGGTGCATGAACATGACCGTCAAGACGGCGCAAAAGGCGGGATTCAGCAAGTCGATCATCGTTCGGGCGTTATTCAATGCCTCAAGCTGCAGGTAGTAGAAGTACCCGCCAACCAGCATGAAGGGCACCGCCAGCAGGAAGCCCGCCAGCCGTCCGAGCAGCAGATACGACAGAATTGGCATTATGAAAATCCAGACAAACGCTGAGTTGGACGCGCCCGGCATCGCAATAATGAAGATAAAGAAGCTGAATGTGGCGATCAGGTAGCTGTGTATCCAGCGCAGCAGGTAGGGCGAGCTCTCGATCCGCAAAGCGCTAAAAATGACAATGCTGCTGGCGACCAGCTCAAACAGGGCAAGCACGACGTTATTATTGAACATTTGCAGAGGGGCGAAAACCACCAGAGTCAGGCCGGTGGCGCCAAAAATCAGGCGCATAATCGAGCGCCGGTGCCGATCTCTCAGGCCCATGCGGCTGTCTTTCAGGGACGGATCTGAATCACCGTGGATAATGTCTTTCATAAAATGCCATACACCCCTTGTCGGGGAGCCCGCCGTGACGACCCCAGGGCCGGGCTCCATAGCAGTCTATGTTCCCCAGAGCCAGTATAGGACTTGAGGCAACAGGGTGCCAGAATCACGCCCGGTTTCGCGGCGTCTCCCACTATCCTATTTTTGAGTATTCATTAAAGCAGATACTTTAATCCTCAGGTACTCTATCAGGTCAATGGCTGTGCGATATGGCACAAATCCAGCCTGAAACCGGTGCCATGGCCAGCAAAAAGCACCAAAATAACGCGGCAGTCGATACCTGCATGGTAAGCTGGTACCCTCTCGTGAGGGCCATTTTGGACCCTGTAGGCAACCCCACCCTCCGTTATCTGAACAACTGACTGGAACTTCACGATGGATTGGAGTCTTACCCACCTATGGCTGGTTCTGGCACTGGTACTCAGCCTGGCTGAACTGACCTCCGGCGTACTGGTATTACTGGCCCTGGGCATTGCGGCCGCACTGACCGCTGCACTGGCGTTTCTGGGCGTATCCTTTTACTGGCAACTGGTCGGTATGGGCGTACTTTCCGGGTTGCTGGTGCCTCTGACCATTCGCGTCATCCGGCCACGCTTTTCACCACGGGGCGTGGACTATGGCACTACTGGCACTGGAGTGGAGAAGGGCAACCTGTATCGCACCTTGAAGCGTGATTTTGACGGCGCTACCGGCCTCAAGATCAACGGTGATTTTTACCGCCTCAGAACCACTGACAGCGGCACAACCGAATTGCCGGAAGGTACTGCGGTTATTTTTGAAAAGTTCGACGGCACTACCGCCGTCGTGCGTTGCAATCACATCAGCAAGGAGCACTGACTATGGAAACCATCCTCACACCGGGCCTGATTCTGAGCCTGATTATTGTTGTTATAGGCATACTGATTATTGCCAAAGGCCTGGTGATTGTCCGGCAATCGGAAGTCATGGTGATTGAGCGCCTGGGCTCGTTCAACCGTGTGCTGGAGAGCGGCGTGAATATCATCATTCCGTTCATCGAGCGCCCCCGCGCCATCACCATGATCCGCTACGCGAAGCTGGGTGAGGAGTACCACGCCACCAGCAGCGAAGAGATCCGAATTGACCGCCGCGAGACGGTGATGGATTTCCCCGGCCAGCCGGTGGTAACCACCGATAACGTGACGGTGAAAATCAATGGCGCACTCTACTACCAGATTATCGACCCGCGCCGTGCCGTATATGAAGTTGCCAACATGAGCCAGGCGGTTGAAGTTCTGGCCAAGACCACCCTGCGTTCGGTCGTGGGTAAGATGGAGCTTGATAAGCTGTTTGAATCCCGTGCCGAGGTTAACAGCGCGATCCAGGCAGAAATGGAAGAAGCTGCCTCCAAGTGGGGGGTCAAACTGACCCGGGTTGAGGTTCAGGACATCAACATGCCGGAAGAAGTGGAAGAAGCCATGCGTTTGCAGATGGCCGCAGAGCGCAAGCGACGCGCCACTGTGACCGAAGCGGAAGGTGAGAAGTCCGCCGCCATTGCCAAGGCCCAGGGCCAGCGCGAATCCTCCATTCTCAATGCCGAAGGTGACAAACAGTCTGCCATTCTGCGGGCCCAGGGTGAGCAGGAGTCGATCAAGCTGGTACTCAGTGCCATTGGTGAGAGCGAAGAGAACAAGCGTACCGTGGTGGGCTACCTGCTCGGCCAGAGCTACATCAAGGTGCTGCCAAACATGGCGAAAGACGGTGAGCGGGTGTTCGTGCCCTACGAGTCGTCAGCGCTGCTTGGCTCCATGGGCATGTTCCGGGAAATGGCCGGCACGCCAGAAGACGTTGCCCGTCAGGCCCTCAAGCGGGATGGCCTGCGAGGCGGCATGGTAGCCTCCAGCGGTGCCGCTGGCTGAGCATTGCCAAAACCGGCAATCCGGCAATCAATAAGGGTGCGGGCAATCCCCCGCTCCGCACCCGCTACTCCAGCAAATGGTCCAACGGCCGCTGGTAGCTGGGGGCAAAAACATCCAGAAAGTACAGCACTTCCGGCAAAGCCTCAGCCTGCAACCGTTGGTAGATTTGGCCGGCAGCCGGTTCAAACTCCTTGTTACCTGCCTGTATTTCAGCCTGACACTTGAGCCAGGCTGACAGTCGGTCTGCCGCTTTCACCACCTGTTTGACCTCGGCATCCCAGCCCGACTCCTGCACGTAGGGGGCAAAATCCTCGCGAAGGTCCTCTGGCAAGAGCGCCAGC
>JBDNIR010000399.1:0-4696 GCA_041688195.1 Marinobacter sp. | reverse complement strand
GTCCTCGAGGAATCCGCTTGCCCTGATACTGGCAGGCTGGCTACTGGTTGCTGGCCAATGGGCGATAGCAGAGCAAAACGTAACGCCAGCACAAGTCGCAGCTCTTAAGGAGCAGATCAGCGACATTGATGAATGGCTCAACGACGCGGAGGAAGACCGCAGCGATCTGGAGCAGGAACTGGTAGCAACTGAGCGCGCCATCAATCAGCTCACCCGGGAGCGCCGGTCTCTTGAGACCAGGGCCCGACAGCAAAAATCAAGGTTGGACGAGCTCCAGGCTCAGGAGTCTGAGTTGATATCAACGCTCGACCGGCAGCGCGAAAGCTTGAAAAAGCAGATTCGCGCGGCATGGATGGAGGGCGACGCACCCGCGGTCAAAGTATTGCTGAATGAGATAGACCCGCAAACCATCTCTCGCACCATGACCTATTACGAATACCTGAGCAGGGACGCCATCCAGCGCCTGGCGGACTTCAACGCCACCCTGGAAAAACTCAAGTTCACCCAACAGAGTACACAGGCGACCCAGGTCGAACTGACCCAGCTTCAGGCGCAGGTAGCAGAGCGCCAAACCCAACTCAAAGACCGCAAGCAACAGCGCGAACGAACCCTGGCCGCACTCAAATCAGACATCAGGGGCCGGGAGTCAGAGCGGGCATCGCTGGAGGCCGATCGCAGTCGCCTGGAAAAACTGTTGCGGGAAGTAGAAGCAGCCATTGCCCAAATCCCGTCTCCCAATGAGTCCAAACCTTTCAAGGCTCTGAAGGCTAAACTGCCGTGGCCCGCCCGTGGCAAGGTGGACCATAAGTTCGGCGACAGCCTGGCGCAGGGTAAGCTCAAGTACAACGGCATCCTGATTACCACCGACAACGAATCTGACGTAGCAGCCATCCACTACGGTCGAGTGGTGTTTGCCAATTGGCTCAGGGGCTTTGGCCTGATGACCATAGTCGATCACGGTGATGGCTACATGAGCCTGTATGGTCACAGCAGCAGCTTGCTCAAAAGCCCCGGAGACTGGGTGGATGCGGGCGAAATAATTGCAGTCGCTGGCCGCTCCGGCGGAACCGACGACGCAAGTGTTTATTTTGAGATTCGCTACAAAGGTAAGCCACAGAACCCACAAACATGGCTGAAACGCTGATTCAAAACCCTTTTTGAGAGCTGACAAATGGCTGACGGACAGCCATACTGTCGGGGCGACGCGCCGATGCAGGTGCTCAAAAGAATAACCAGTAGACAGGATGCGCAGATGATACGGGCCAGATGTAAGCACCACATTGTTTTTTTCGCTGCACTGCTGAGCGCGGGCAGCCTGTTGGCCCTGTCAGGCGCCACCTACGCACAGGAACTGGCCCCGGAGAGCCAGCAAATGCTGGAAGCCATATCCGAGGGTAAGGAAGTCGAAATACAGCTGCCGGACCCGGAAGAACAGCTCCCCCTGGATGACCTTCGAAAATTCACTGAAGTATTCAGCCGCATCAAAGACGCCTACGTAGAAGAAATCGACGACCGCACCCTGCTTGAAAATGCTATCAAAGGCATGCTTGGAGGGCTTGACCCTCACTCGACTTACCTCGAGCCAAAAGCCTTTGAACAACTGGAAGAGAGTACCAGTGGCGAATTCGGCGGCCTCGGCATCGAAGTCAGCATGGAAGACGGTTTCGTCAAAGTCATATCACCAATCGATGATACCCCTGCCCAGAAAGCGGGCGTACAGGCTGGCGATCTGATCATTAAACTCGGTGGCCAGCCAGTCAAGGGCATGTCCCTTGAAGAGGCCATTACCCTGATGCGCGGTAAGCCGGGCTCAACCCTGACCCTCACCATCATGCGCGACAACGAAAGCGGCCCCATCGAAATTGACGTGGTTCGGGATATCATCAAGGTGGCCAGTGTGAAGTCGCGACTGATCGAAAATGGTTACGGCTACATTCGCCTGAGCCAGTTCCAGGCCGAAACCGGCCAGGAGTTCCGGGACGCTATCGACAAACTCAAAGCCCAAAACGACGGTACTCTGGACGGCCTCGTTATTGACTTGCGCAACAATCCTGGCGGCATTTTACAAGCTGCCGTAGAAGCTGCCGACGCCCTGATTGATGAAGGCCTGATCGTTTACACCGAAGGCCGGATTCAGAGCTCCCGCCTGCGGTTCAGCGCAAAGCCCGGCGACATGACAGAAGGTACGCCGATTGTGGTGTTGATTAACGGCGGTTCCGCATCCGCATCGGAGATTCTGGCTGGCGCACTGCAGGATCATCAGCGCGCTGTGGTTATGGGCACCCAGTCCTTTGGTAAGGGCTCGGTTCAGACCGTCATCCCGCTGGATGAAACCCACGCCATCAAAATGACGACCGCACGCTATTACACTCCCGACGGGCGATCCATTCAGGCCAAGGGCATTAAGCCGGATATAGAAGTCAAACCTGCACGGTTGACAGAAGTGGACAACCAGCCTTTCTTTACGGAGGCGGACCTGAGCGGCCACCTTCTGAACGGGGAGGCTGATGAGTCAAAAAACCAGGCTGATCCCGAACAAACTACGGGCAACCCGGCAGCCAAGGATTACCAGCTCAGATCTGCACTTAACCTCCTTAAAGGCTTGCAGATACTCGACAAAAGGAAAAGTGGGACCAACTGAAACTCATGCACCTCGCGTTAAAAGCCACCCTGTTGATACTGCTGGCGCCCCTGGTGTCGGCAGGGCCTCCCACTGCTCCCTATTTAGCGGCCCCCGACTTCACGGACAGCGAGACCCCACCGACCATCGCAATCATCATTGATGATATGGGGCACAGCCTGAGCCAGGGCCGACGGCTGGTTGAGATGGATTACCCCGTTACCCTGGCTTTTCTACCCTTCCGGCGGCATACCACCGAACTGGCGAACGCAGCTCATGCCCACCAGAAAGAAATCATGCTGCACGCTCCCATGGCCAACACCCGGAACATTGGTCTTGGTCCGGGCGGACTGGACGGCAGCATGAATGAACCTGCGACAGTCACCACACTAAGGCGTGCCATTCGGTCAATTCCCCATGTTCGCGGTGTCAATAACCATATGGGTAGTCTGCTGACGCAACTGCAGCCCAACATGGACTGGGTAATGTCTGAGCTTTTTCGTTATCCGTTGTATTTCGTCGATAGTCGCACGATTGCCAGCACCATTGCCGGTGAGACGGCTGCAGCGCACCACGTACCAACCCTGACAAGGGACGTATTCCTGGATCATGAGCAAACCGAAGAGTATGTCGACGCCCAGTTTCAGCTATTGATTGAAACCGCCAAACGTAACGGCAGCGCGATCGGCATCGGACACCCCCACAAAGTCACCGTGGACTACTTGATTAAAAAACTGCCAGAACTCGATGAACAGGGTATTGCAGTGGCTACGGTGAGCGGAATCTGGGCGATCAGAAACAGCAACCGGGAGATGTTTAGCGAAGGCGAAAAGCAGGCCGTGAGGCCTGCTTTTGCGAAGAAAGACTGAACTAGTCTCTTACTTCAATGCCTTGCGCTTTCATAAACGCCTTGGCTTCGGGAATCGTAAACTGGCCGAAATGAAATATCGATGCCGCCAGCACCGCGTCGGCGCCACCCAGGGTAACGCCGTCCGCCAGGTGCTGAAGCTCTCCAACCCCACCTGAAGCAATTACGGGTACTGTAACCGCATCACTGATGGCACGGGTCAGGCCCAGATCAAACCCCGACCTGGTGCCATCCCGGTCCATGCTGGTCAGCAACAGCTCACCGGCTCCCATATCGGTCATCTTAAGGGCCCACTCCACGGCATCCAGACCTGTCCGCTTGCGGCCACCGTGAGTAAAAATCTCCCAGCGTGGTTGCTCACCCTCGCCACTGACCCGTTTGGCGTCAATGGAAACCACAATACACTGGCTGCCAAAACGGTCTGCAGCCTCACGGACGAAGTCCGGGTTAAACACTGCGGCAGTATTGATACCGACTTTGTCGGCACCGGCATTGAGCAACTTGCGGATATCCTCTACCGTGCGAACACCGCCCCCGACCGTGAGGGGAATAAAGACCTCACTGGCCATACGTTCAACGGTTTCATAAGTGGTATCACGGCTTTCGTGACTGGCGGTAATATCCAGGAAGGTGATTTCGTCGGCACCCTGCTCGTTGTATTTCCGCGCTATTTCCACCGGATCGCCCGCGTCCCGAATATCAACAAAGTTCACACCCTTTACAACCCGCCCCTTGTCGACATCCAGACACGGAATAATACGCTTGGCCAGTGCCATGTCAGTTCCCCATGCCGTTCTGGATACCACTACCAAGGCTGTCACACCAGGCTTGGGCTTCGGCGACGTCAAGAGTGCCCTCGTAGATTGCCCGGCCTGTTATGGCACCCAGAATGCCACGATCGGCCACCTCGGCCAGCTGCATAAGATCGTCCATATTTGTGACGCCGCCGGACGCGATAACCGGAATGCCGCAGGCCTCCGTCAGCGCTACAGTAGCCTCGACATTAACCCCCTGCATCATCCCGTCACGGCTGATATCGGTATAAACAATGGCGGCCACCCCGTCATTCGCAAACCGCTTCGCCAGGTCTGTCGCTTTGACCTCAGACACCTCAGCCCAGCCGTCCGTCGCGACCAGCCCGTCTTTGGCGTCCAGTCCAACAATGATATGGCCCGGAAAACGACGACACATTTCCGTCACGAATTCAG
>JBDNIR010000398.1:0-4893 GCA_041688195.1 Marinobacter sp. | reverse complement strand
CAGGCCGAAATCGATCGTGCCTGTCAGGAACTGGCACTTTATCAATTCAGTGCCTGCCCGTTCTGCATTAAGGTCCGCAAGGAGATCGCGCGCCTTGGCCTGAATATCGAAACCCGCGATGCCCAGCATGACGGCGAGCACTGGGCTGCCCTTGAAGCTGGCGGTGGGCGTATCAAGGTGCCTTGCCTGCTGATAAAACATGATCAGGGCCAACCCGAGTGGCTGTACGAATCAGATGCCATTAAAGCCTGGCTACAAAACCGGTTTACGGTCCAGGCCTGAGCCCCTCAGGGCGCTGGTGCGCCATTCGTTCTGAAGCTGAGCCTCACTGACTCACGCTGTCGAGCAGGTCAATGAGTTGGTTGTTGGCATCATAGCTGTCAGCGCGGTAATTAACGTTCCAGTCGTCGCCTGCCTGTGCTGTCCAGTAGGCAATGACAATAGGTATCATGATGCCGGTCGCTGGGGTTTTCCAACCTGGGATTTGCCTGACCACACGAGTTCGCCATCCCGGTAAAGTTCGATGGCGGTGCCGGTAATATCCGCCAACACCATGGTTGGCTCGGAATCTCTTGCCAGCCAGCGCAGCCGTTCGAGATTGGCTCGTATTTCAGCCAGCCGGGCGGCAGGGGGAATCTGAAGCTGGTGGTAGGTTTTGCGCCCGGGAACACCGTCATCCTCAAGGTTGTGATCTCGTTGGAATTTACTGACAGCCAGGGCCAGGTCGATGTCGAACTGCTCCGGGTTTAATTCAGCTCCCGGTTCGCTGAACACATAGCCCTGGGCTTTCAGTCTTTGCCTGAGCAGGGGTACACGAGGGCTGATATCGCCCTCCTTAAGGGTGGGGCCGGCAGGCAGTTCCGGCCACGAGTCGGGCAGGTTTCGCAATGCCATTCGGTAGGCATTGCGAAGGTTCTGGTAGCGCGGCAGGCTGGGCCTTGCAGCACCAAAAGCGGCCCTGATGTCACTTTCTCCGACTTTTGCCAGTTCTTGAAGGGTGATGGCAGAACGAGTGATTTGGGTCTCGGGTGCATACCAGACCAGCCCCAGTTCCCTGGGTCTGAGTTTGCCGTAGTAAAGATCGTCCAGAGCCATGAGATAGCTTTGGCTGGCCAGGAAAGCGTCACAGGTATCCAGGTTACCGCGGTCCCCCAGCTCCTGGCGCGCCCTTATGAGGTCATCAAGCCGATATCGCGCGACCGGAAGGCCGTCAAAAATCAGGCGCTGAAGCTCCCTGGTCAGCGAGCCGAGCCGGTTGTTCTGAGACCAGTATTCAACGTGAGAGCGGTCCTGGCCAACAAAGATCATAGCCTCGGAAATATTGGGCTGTGCGCTCGTCAAAAAGTTGCAGGCGCGTGTTTCGGGCTCGCTAAGCTTGCCGGTGTCTTCGATTGCCAAGGATACCTGACAGAAAGATAACAGAAGACATCTGGTAATAAAGGTAAAATAATAACTTTTACCGTGCTGATTTGTTCGTTTTTTGTACCATTTGATGGGCATCTCAAAATACCTTGTTAGAATAGTGCAAGCTTGCGTTCAGCTTTCAGCCGACAACAACTTCTTCCAGTGGGGATATAATCTTGGTGATCATGCGCTCAGCTCGCGCGGTGACTATGGCTCTTTTTGCTGTTGTTTTGTCAATAGCTTCTTCCGTCAGCTCAGCCGTTGACTTCGACGAGGTATTATTAAGCAAGCTTGCGAATTCTGCACCAAATATCAATCGTTTAGTGTTGAAAAGTGCCTTGCAGGCCTCCCGCTGCGCAGTTAGTAACGGGGTTGAAACGCCTGACCGGCTTGCGGTGATTGACTTCTCGCTGCCCTCGTCAGAGAAGCGCCTGTGGATATTTGATCTGGCGAAGGGTCGGTTGGTATTGCGAGAGTTGGTGGCCCATGGCAAAAATTCCGGCGATCTCAGTGCGACTGAATTCTCCAACGTACCGGAGAGCTACTAGTCCAGCATCGGTCTGTTCAAAGCCAGCGAAAGTTACCGTGGAGCGCACGGGTATTCGCTTCGCCTCGATGGTCTTGAACCGGGTTTCAACGACCTTGCCCGGGAGCGGGCGATTGTTATACACGGCGCCGACTACGTGGATGCCTCCTGGGTCAGTGATTACGGCCGTATCGGCCGCAGCCATGGCTGTCCGGCGGTAAGCCAGGATGTCATACGCAAAGTGGTGGACACTTTGAAAGGCGGGCAACTGGTGTTCAAGTATTATCCGGATCAACAGTGGCTGCATTCTTCGGATTTCCTGAATTGTGAGGACGCGCAGCTTGCGTTTGCCCGCAGTGGCTAAATCAGCAAACATTGGATTCACTTGAAAACTAATGAGGGTTTGGCATGACAATTCTCAGTGAGCTGCAACAAACCATCGAAGATATGATTGACGCCGACCGGGGAATCCTGGCGGCCGATGAAAGTGCCGGAACCATAGCAAAGCGGATGCAGGCGGTAGGGGTGGACTCTACCGAGGAGAACCGTCGTTGGTACCGGTCTATGCTGCTTTGCTCACCCGATGTCGGTCGCTACCTGTGCGGTGTGATTTTCTATGAGGAGACACTCAGCCAGAAGGATGATGGCGGTACTTTGCTGCCCGAACTTGCCGCCCGTCAGGGGATTATTCCCGGCATCAAGGTCGACCAGGGGAAGGGCCCGTTACCCGGCGCACCCGGAGATATGATTACTTATGGGCTTGACGGTTTGCCCGAACGGCTCGCCCGTTACAAGAAGCAGGGCGCGCGCTTTGCCAAGTGGCGTGAGGTCTATCCGATTTCCGATCACAACCCGACGTCCCTCGGTCTGACAGCAAACGCAGAAATGCTGGCCCGCTATGCTGCCGCTTGCCAGGCTGCGGGTATCGTGCCGATCGTGGAGCCGGAAGTGCTGATTGATGGCCACCACTCCATGGCACGCGCCGCCGAGGTGAACGAGCATGTCTTGCACGCAGTCTTCCACGCGTTGTTCCAGCACAAGGTGAGCCTGGAACACATGATTCTCAAGCCCAGCATGATTACCCCGGGCAAGGAAGCGGGCAAGGCCTCATCGACTGAGGTCGCTGAAATGACGTTGCGGGTCCTTCGCCGCATCGTGCCGGCGGCCGTGCCCAGTATCAATTTTTTGTCCGGCGGTCAGACCCCGGAAGAGGCCACTGCCAACCTCAATGAAATCAATCGGCAGCGCGGCAACGCGCCCTGGCAGCTGAGTATGTCCTACGGCAGGGCGCTTCAGGAGCCCGCGATGAAAGCCTGGGCGGGCAAAGCTGAAAACAGGGAGCAGGCCCAGGCCGCCTTCCTCAAACGGGCCAGATTGAATAGCCTGGCCCGTCGGGGGAAATACAACGAGAGCGAGGAATCCACGAGCTGAGCAGGCTCAGGACGTTTGCAATTGAGGCGCACTGGCTGGCTCTTCGCGAATCGGCCAGTGCAGGGCAACCGCAACCAGGCTGAGGGCAACGCCGATCCACCATAAACCGTCGTAGGACCCGGTAGTGGTGTAGATCCAGCCACCCAGGTAAACGCCGCAGAAGCTGCCTACCTGGTGGCCGAGAAATACCACGCCATAGAGTGTTGCCATGTAGCGGGTGCCGAACATCACCGCGACAAGCCCTGTCGTCGGCGGCACAGTGGCGAGCCAGAGAAAACCCATCACGCAACTGAACAGGATGATCGACCCGATCGACATCGGGAACAGTAGCAGGCAGGTAATGACCACGGCCCGTCCCGAGTATATGCCGATCAGGAGCAGCCGCATGGATATACGTCCGGACAGAATGCCAGCGCCGAGCGCCCCGAAGACATTGCACAACCCGATTAACCCGATGGACCACGCGGCCACCGACGGATCAAAGCCTTTGTCGGTGAGATACCCCGGCAGATGCACAGTAATAAACGCCACATGGAACCCGCACACGAAGAAGCCGACGGTCAGCAGCCAGTAGGAAAGATGCCCCCGGGCCAGGGTGACCGTGGTACGCAGGGTTTCCACACCCGCCTGGTGAGTGCCGCTGCCTGCGGGGTTGCCCGCTTTGGCCGCCAATGGCATCACCAGAAGGACCATCCCCAACGCCATCAGGGACATCACGTTGAGGGCGCCGCTCCAGCCAAAAAGATCAATAAACTGTTGCGCCAGGGGCGCCATCAGGAACTGCCCCATGGAACCGGCGGCGGTGCCCACGCCAAGCACCCACTGGCGCCGGGACTCGCTGACGGCTTTTGCCATCAGCGGTAGCACCACACCAAAACCTGTACCCGCCACGCCCGCGCCGATCAGCAAACCGGTACTGCTGTTCAGCACCCATATTTCGCTGACACCGGATGTCAGCCAGAGCCCCAGGGCGTACAGCACAGCTCCGCCGACGATGACGACAACGTTACCGAAGCGGTCCGCCAGCCCCCCGGCGAGCACCGCAATAACGCCCCAGGCCAGGTTCTGGATAGCCAATGCCAGCCCCAGAATATCCCGTCCCCATCCGTTTGTTTCTGCAATGGGTGCCACAAACAGTCCGAGGCTGGAGCGCAGACCAAAGGCGAACATTAGCAGGATGGACGCACAGACAATGACGGGCCAGGTGGATCGGGATATTTGGTCTGCGGTCATAGGGCGCATCCAGAGACGACAAGAATCGGATAGTGATATTGCCACACAGTGGCATACTGAGGCCATCCCCTGCCACCGGGTAATCCGTGGTGATGGCGGGCTTGGCGGCTATCGTTGGGGAATCGAACGTAAACGCCGGTTGTTGGCGATTGAGAACACCTAAATACAAGCCTCGAACAGCGCGCGGGTATTGTCGGTATCCATCTTCACCGGGTTGCCGCCCGCGCTGGGGTCTTCCAATGCCATCCGGGTCATTTCGTCAATACGGTCTGTGCCGACGCCAAGCTCACTGAGCTTGT
>JBDNIR010000397.1:0-14788 GCA_041688195.1 Marinobacter sp. | reverse complement strand
TCCTGAAGCGCATTCACCCAGCGCTCATCCACATCATCAATGTCACTCTGGACACCCGCGTCCAGCACATCACGTATCGGTTCGATCATCGAATACGGCAGCGCCATATGGAGTTCGCCACCACCGCCATCAAGCTCGATATGGAACGTGCTGATCACCACCACTTCGCTGGGACTGACAATGTTGGCCATGGCCGGATTAACCTCGGAGCTGAGGTATTCGAAATCCACCGTCAAGACCGAATGCCAAGCTTCCTTCATATCATGGAAAACCTGATCGAGAACCATCTGAACGATGCGAGTTTCGGTCGGGGTAAACTCACGCCCCTCAATTTTGGCGTATCGGCCCTCACCCCCGAAGAAATTATCGACCAACTTGAACACCAGCTTGGCATCGAGAATAAACAATCCGGCTCCCCGCAGGGGTCTTATTTTTACAAGATTGAGGCTGGTGGGAACGTACAGCGTGTGAATATATTCACCGAACTTCATGATCTGCACGCCGCCGGTGGAGACGTCGGCATTGCGCCGCAGCAGATTAAACAGGCTGATCCGAGTGTAGCGGGCAAAACGCTCGTTGATCATCTCAAGCGTGGGCATCCGGCCGCGCACGATTCGATCCTGACTTGCCAGGTCATAATCTTTTACACCGGCAGCATCGACTTCGTCATAGGTGTCGATATCGCCATCGTCCACACCGTGTAGAAGGGCATCGATTTCATCCTGTGACAGTAAATCCTGCATACGTTTACCTGCCCATCAAGTCAGCCCGGAATCGGGTCGTTCACTGCAATACGAAATTCAGGAAAAGTACCTTCGACACCGGTGGCTCGCCTTCTTGCTCAAGCACACCGTTAACCGACATCAGCATGGCCGCAATCAGTTGGCGCCGGCCTTCCGCGGTCTGTAAACCAGTAAAGCTCTGACCACCAAGCACACTCAGAAGCTTGCTTCTCAGCAATGGCAGGTGCTTTTTGGCAGCGTCCAAGGGGGCCACGTCATGAGCCTCAAATGCCAGGTAAACCTGCACATAGCGGGTGCGATTTTCATCCTGTATGGTCGCCACCAGTGGCTTCTCCACAACGTGGTACTGATTCGGCAAGAACACCTCTGCCGCTTCCACATCATCGTTTGGGGGAGCATCCGAATCAACCTTGCTGAGAAACCAGAAGGTGCCTGCAATGGAAAGTCCGATCGCCAGAACGACTACCAGTACCATCAGGATAATGAGCTTCAGCTTGCCTTTTTTCGGCGCCTCAGCAGGAACGTCGTTTTCAGCCATAAGTCGCTTCTGTCAGAATTTTCAGACCATCATGCATAGATATCCAGCTCGCCTTTCCAGCTCAGATCCAGCACACCCTGTGTTTCGCTTATTTCATCGTCCTTCAACGCATTTACCACACCCTGGCCGTTGACATCATCAGACTGGCCACCCGTCTGGTCCTGGCCAGAGCGCGCTGATGAATCTGACACGTCGAAGCTTTCCAGCCCCAACCCCTGGGCACCGAGCATGTCCCTGAGCCGATGGCTGTGCAGTTCCAGTTGGTCCCGAACCGCCGAATTGGTGGTGTGGACAGTGACTGTCGCCTGTTCATTCTGCACCTGTACCCGGACCTCCATCGGCCCCATATCAGGCGGTGTCAGGTGTATTTCGGCCACCGACATATTCTGGGACGTCAGCCAGGCCAGCTTACCCATTAGCTTGTCACCCCATTCGGCGTGGCCAACAGGCAACTCGACACTGGTGGTGTAACCTCGTAACGGTATCGCGGCCTCCAAGGGTTTTTGACCCGCTGCTGCAGGCAGCGACTGCCCGGCGAGCTCCAGAGTACCCTGAAAGCGGCTGGCGATCGCCGATCCCGGATCAGCGGTCTTGCCCGCTTCTGCCGATAACTGACCGACCAGACTTTCCATCAGCTTTAATGTTGACTCCGCAGACGACTTGCCCTGACCAGGCGCTGAATTGCTCTTGCCACCGAGCATACCGTCGAACATGCCTGCTATCAGGGTCGAAGCAGACTGAGTCTGACCCGACTGACCGGGCAAGCCTGGAATGGTGCCCTGCGCGGTCATCAAAGGCTGGCCTTCACTTGCGCTCACCAGAGCCTGCAAATCCGCAAAGGTGAAAACCACCCCAGCATCTGTGGCCCGGGCCTCCAGCAAAGACGCATCAAGTCCCACAGGAGGCGTAACATCGGCAACGTTGGTATCCGGGCTACCATCCTGCACGGGAGGAGTGCCTTCCGCTGTGGTTTCCTCCTTACTGGCAGGCACGGTTGATGGGTCTTCCTGGTCAGCGCGGCGGCCCATCCGCTGCTGCTCCTGGCGGGAAACTGTTTCGTACTGACTGTTATCAGGAGTCTCTCTACTTACAGAGAAGGACTTTTCAGCCGTCGCTCTCTGCATTTCAGGAGGCGGGCTGATGGGTAGTACCGATTCTGGCATGGCAACCTCTTGCCGCTTTTTGGCTCAGATGTGTGTTTGATCTGAACTGAGCAAAACGGATGCCAAGGTGACTGATATTCAGGGCTAAAGGCTTTGCTCCAGCATTCGACTGATAGTCTCAAACTCTGTCGCTATGGTATCCAGTAACGCGGCAGCGTCATCCAGCTGCTGTTCGTTACCTGCCTTCTCGGCTTCAAAGCACAATGCCCCCAGCCTCGGAGCTCCAATATTGATACAACTGCCTTTAAAACTGTGAGCGGATTTTTTAAACGCGTCCGCGTCCGAATTCTGCAGAGCCGATCTGAGTGCCTCAATCCTGTCGCGGGAATCCGCAATATAGGTCCGAATTAGCACATCGAATTCATCTTCCATTACATTCTGCAGTTCAGCCAGTGCTTCCTCGTCAAGGTGTGGCTTATCGATCATAACCAACTCCCCTGTGCTGATCGTAGGGATCAACTCAATTCTGAGTCGAGGCTTCAGTAAAATCCCAATGATAAACTACTTCAACATGATTTCCTTGCTCTTTAAATGTCAGCGACCGGCTGAGCTGTTGCAGTAAAACCAGGCCGCGGCCAGCATAGCGAGCCTGAGGCTCGCCGCTCTCCAGAGCCGATACCAACCCCGCGAAATCAAAGCCCGCGCCGGAATCCTTGCACAGAATACGTAACTCGCCTCCTCGCCGGCTGGTTTTGTGGTCCAGGGTGAACCGGATGTAATGCCCTTCGCTGTCTGCCAGCCGACGCTCCCGCTCGGCATAGTAATGCCCGAAGCCTTCGGGCGAACTCTTCCAGCTTGACGGTAGCTCGAGTATGCCGTGCTCAAGTGCGTTGGTGTATAACTCTGACAACAGAGTGTACACCTCACCACTGCGACGCCGAAGTCCGGGTACTTCCATACAAATATGCAACAGCAACGGTAACGGGTTGAAGTAGCTTAATGTCTGATTATTGATCTCGTAAACACAAGACCAATGTGCCGGCCCCTGCAGGGCTGACTGAGGAATGCGGTTTGGCAGGTCTGCCAACTCTCTCTCGTCAACCATTTCAAGCGTCACGACGGTGAGATCATCCTGAACCACCTGAGCCCCGGTGAAACCCGGCACACCCCGCATGACGGCATCAAAGGGTGTCAGCGAATCGCCCACTTCATGGCCCTGTCGCCGCACCATGGTTTGCAGAATCAACCGGTCACTGTCGCTGTCGTCAGCAATCAGTACTCTTAGTGGGCCGGTTTCCGGGAGAGGTTCATCCATATAAAATTCTCCCTGATGAGGCGTAATGAAAAGCCTTGCGGGCAACTAGCGGATGGCAAATAACTGTTCAAAGTTGGAAATTGTCAGTATCCGCCTGACGTCATTATTGCAGTTCTCTATACGGATACGAGCAGCATCACCACCGGCGTAATCCCTTAACAACAGCAGCATGCCGAGCGCAGAGCTGTCGAGGTAGGTGGTGTTGCACATATTGATCACATAATGGCTGACTTCCTGATCACCATGTTCATAGGCATCCCGGAAAGCCTGGTGGGTACTGAAGTCAAAACGACCCTCAATCTTTATGGTCAGGGTGCGGCCATCTTCGTGTCGCTTCGTATGGATCGCCATCCGGCATCCTCCATTATTCTGTGAGCAAGCGTCTGCAAGGCGGGATTTCATTTCACGCAGTGAATATTAAAAGGATAGCTGAGCACACATAATTTGCACCGGGTTTTTAATGAAGCTTTGGCTTATTTTGATTTCAGACGACGTCTTGCGTAGGCACGACCGGCCGCTTCATCCTGCTGCTTCTGGTCACGGGAATCTGCGGCCCGCTGTTCCTGGGTCCGGCAGGCATCAATATGTCGCGCCATGCCCTGCCGGCGCTCATAAGCCTCACGCCAGTCCTCTCGGCGCTTATCAAGCACCTCCGTCGCCCGGACAACCTGGCTTTCCTGATGCTGGATGACCTGATCAAGCTGGGCGATAAACGCCTGCCACCTCTGCAGACGACTTACGGAAATCACACCCTGTTGGCTGTTCCGCATCTGGGTACGATAATCTACCCGGTACTGGCATAACTCATCCAACCGCTGTTGATGCTGCTGAACCTGCTGCCGGGCACGGGTCATGTATTCGAGCGCTTCGCTTTCCCGGCATTGCTCCAGCGCCAGCACGACTTCGAGTCTCTTAGACCTCAGCATTATTCAGTCTTTCCGCCACGGGCCGGTTTGTTATCTGGCACTACCGTAGCCAACTCTTCCACGCTGGTGGTCAGCGGGGCACTTTCAGTAAGGTTCTGGCGCAGAAACGCCCGCATGTCATCAATATGGTCAATCGCGTAATCGGTTTCAGGGTCAGATCCCTTTACATACGCACCCACACTGATGAGGTCCCGGGCCTGTTGGTAGCGGGCGTAAACCTGCTTGAAACGCTGGGCACGGGCAAAATGGGCCGGGTCAGTTACCTGCGGCATTACCCGGCTGACGGAGGCTTCCACGTCAATGGCGGGATAATGGCCCTCTTCCGCCAGGCGACGGGATAACACGATGTGGCCATCGAGAATTGCCCGGGCCGCATCGGCAATAGGATCCTGCTGGTCATCTCCCTCCGTCAGCACTGTGTAAAAGGCGGTGATTGAGCCACCGCTCGGCTTACCGTTACCGGTGCGCTCAACCAGCTGAGGCAATTTGGCAAAAACAGAAGGCGGATAACCCTTGGTGGCGGGCGGCTCACCGACGGCAAGCGCGATTTCACGCTGGGCCTGGGCATACCGAGTGAGTGAGTCCATCAGTAGCAATACGCGCTTGCCTTGATCACGGAAATATTCGGCAATTCGGGTAGTCAGCATAGCGGCACGAAGCCGCATCAACGGGGAGTCGTCTGCGGGTGAAGCCACCACCACAGAACGTGAAAGGCCTTCCTCGCCGAGGATATCTTCAATGAATTCCTTTACCTCGCGACCCCGTTCACCGATCAGGCCAACCACGGTGACATCGGCATCGGTAAACCGCGTCATCATGCCCAGCAACATACTCTTGCCAACGCCGCTACCGGCAAAAAGACCCAGCCGCTGGCCCTGGCCAACGGTCATCAGGGCGTTGATCGCGCGGATACCAACATCCATGGACTGCCGCACCGGGGCCCGATGCAGCGGGTTAATAATTGCCCCCGCGAGCGCCACCTGTGCTTCCGCCCTGAGCGGGCCGTGACCATCCAAAGGCTCGCCCGTGCCGTTGATAACACGGCCTAATAGTTCAGGGCCCACCGGGACCCGGCTGGCGGCTGACAACGGCATCACGCGAGCCCCCGGACGCAGGCCTTCGATGGCGGTCAGGGGCATCAGGTAAACCCGGTCATCCTCAAACCCAACGACTTCGGCCTCCACCGTGCCACCCGCTTGCCCCTGGATCAGGCAGCGATCCCCGACGACCATCGGACAGCCAACGCATTCAAGTGTGAGACCCACCATGCGGGTAAGGCGGCCTGAAAGTTCAGGCTCCAGTTCGGGGGGAAGATAATCCGTCAGACGTTGCAGGCGATCAGCCAGGGGACTGCTCATCATCCTCCTCCTGACCAGGCGTCTGCTGCTCTGGCTCTGGTTCCGAGAGAATGCTTTGGTGAAAATCGGTCAGGTCGCCCATCATGACATCAATCTCGACGCTGTCGCCGGGCTGATCACTTGAGAGTTGTTGGTCCAGCATGCCCTGCACAGCTTTCTGAAAACGTTTCTCAACGGTAAAGTCCACCAGGCTATGCCGGGTTTCAACCTTGCAGCCGCCGGGCAAAATGGTGGCGTCATCAATAATGGAAGTTTCTGCTTCAAAGCGGCCCGCGACTTCCCGCACCCACTCACTGTCTTTCGGGTTTACGCGCACTTTAACATTCTCCCGGGTAGACGGCAGGCTGGCCATGGCGTGGCGAACAACTCTCTCGATATGGGAAGAATCCAGCGACAGTTCGCGGAAAATAACGGCCCGAGCCAGCACGGTAGTCAGGTTAACCAGGGCAGTTTCCAGTTCGTCTTCATGACGTTGGATAGGGTCCAGCAGTTCCGCCATCACGCTTTCAAGCCTGGCCAGCTTGGCGTTGACTTCTGTGCGGGCGGTTTCGAGTGCCTTTTTGTGGCCCTCAGCCTTGCCGGTTTCCAGGCCATCTATGCGCCCCAGTGCGACACCTTCGGTGTGGCCCTCTTCGATTCCTTGCGCCTTCCCATCGGCGTGACCGTCGTCCCAGGCGGCCTGCCGGATAGCCTCGATGTCTCCGGCCGTCAGGGGTTTGACGTCGCGCTCTTCTTCACGAGCGACCTCGTTGCCTTGCTGATCCAGCAGCGGAAGTTCCCATTTTTCATAGGCGGTGAGATCTTCTTTGGGAATGCGATCCAGGCGGCTGCGGTCTTTCATCACATCATTTCTTCGCCAGCACCGCCAAGGGTAATTTCACCCGCTTCGGCCATGCGGCGGGCGATGGTGATGATGTCCTTCTGGGCGCTTTCCACTTCGCTGACACGCACCGGGCCCTTGGCTTCCAGGTCATCCTGCAGCAATTCCCCTGCACGCTTGGACATGTTCTTGAAGATTTTGTCTTTGACACCGTCGTCGGAGCCTTTCAGGGCAATCACCAGCACATCCGAAGACACTTCGCGCAGCAACGCCTGAATACCCCGGTCGTCAATGTCCTTGAGGTTGTCAAATACAAACATCAGGTCTTCGATGGTGGTGGCCAGGTCCGGGTCCATATCCTTGATGGAATCCAACAGGCTGCCTTCAATACTGCGATCCATGAAATTCATGATATCGGCGGCACGCTTTATCCCGCCGATCCGGCTGGTTTTTGCGGCCGAACCGCCAGAGAACTGCTTCTCCAGAATGTTGTTGAGTTCCTGCAGCGCCTGAGGCTGGATGGTTTCCAGAGAAGCCACCCGCATCATGACGTCAAGGCGTACTTTTTCATCAAGGGTGCGAAGTATCTCAGCGGACTGATCAGGGTCAAGATAGGAGATCACGATCGCCTGAATCTGGGGGTGCTCATAACGGATAATATCGCCCACAGCACGGGGCTCCATCCATTTCAGGGTATCCAGGCCGGTGGTATTTCCGCCGATCAGGATGCGGTCAATCAGGCTGGCCGCTTTGTCGTCGCCCAGCGCCTGGGTCAGCATCGCCCGGATGTAATCATCGTTGCCCACCCCAAGGCCGGTCTGGCCGCCGACGGCGTCAACAAACTGATCCATGACGAAAGTAACGTCGTCTTTACTGACGTCCCTCATCTGCGCCATGGCGACACCTACACGCTGAACTTCCTTGGGACCCATGTGTTTCAGTATCTGGGCGGCATCGGATTCACCCAGGGACATCAGCAAAATCGCAGCCTGTTCGACCCGGGGAATCTTGCGCTGAACCTTTTTGGCCGCTTCAGCCTGCTGTTGCGGCCTGTTTTCGTCACTCATCGACATTCACCCATTGGCGCATCACCTGTGCGACCCGACCAGGGTCTTCGGCGATCAAACCTTTCAATGCATTCAGGTGTCTATCATAGCCGCCGGAGGCGCCGGGCAAAAGCAGATCATCGTTGCCACCCATGGCATTGTTCATGGCGTTGGCTCCGCCCAGGCCTTCCAGCCCGTCATAGTCAGCGTTGTCCAGCGCATCGTCACGATCACGGCGGGCACCGCCAGAAAGGCTTTTCAGCGTGGGGCGCAACAAACCAAGCACCAACACCAGAATCACCAAACCAGCCAACACTTGCTTCATCAGGTCCCAGAACCATGGTTGCTCCCAGAAAGACGGCTCCTGATAGTCAATGGCTTCCAGTACGGCAAAGGGAGTATTCATCACGGTTACGCTGTCACCGCGAGCTGCGGAATAGCCCACCGCATCCCGTATCAGCATGGTCATCCGCTGCAGCGACTGTTCGGTCCAGGGTTCATACGTCACTTCGCCGGTGGCCGGGTCGACCACTTTCTGGTCATCAATGGCAACGGCTACAGTCAGGCGTTGGATACGGCCCTGCTCCTGCCTGACATAGCTTACGGTACGGTCCATTTCATAGTTGCGAGTAGATTCACGGCGCACATTTACCGGCGGAGCGGCCACAGGTTCGCCATCTCCATTAGTGGCCTGCTCCGGGACCACCGGATCCGCTGGCGGCTGATTGGATAATGCCCCCGGTATGCCACCCAGCGCACCGGTTCCTCGCTGATCGGTCATTTCACGTTCGCTTCGAATGGCCTGCTGATCGGGATTAAACAGCTCCTCAGCCTGCTCCACGGACGAGAAATCAAGGTCCGCCGTCACTTCCGCCCGGAATCGGCCATCCCCGATGATCGGATTAATCATGGACGCGATACGCTGGGTCAGACGCTGCTCAACCCGGGTCAGATAGTCCTGCTGATCCTGCATCTGCTGACGACCGCTGTCCTCGTTTTGCCCCGTCAACAGATTGCCAGTCTGGTCAACGATGGTGACGTTACCTTTCTGCATATCCGGAATGCTGCCAGCCACCAGATTCATGATAGCGGCGATCTGTTCCTGCTCCAGCCTGCGGCCTGCGTAGACCTCGAGAAATACCGAAGCCGTCGGCGTACGGGCATCGCGCACAAACACTGAACGCTTGGGAATGGCCAGGTGGACACGGGCACCCTTGATGCTGCGCATGCTGCTGATGGTTCGCGACAACTCACCTTCAAGCCCGCGACGGTAACTGATGGTTTCCATGAACTGAGAGGTGCCCAGCCCGCGGTCCTGATCCAGTAACTCATAGCCAATGGTCTTGTTGTCGGTTACCCCCTGAGCAGCAAGGGCAAGCCGGGCGTCGTAAACATTTTCAGATGGCACCATCAATGCGCCGGACTGAGGATCCATGCGGTATTGAATGCCGCTTTGGTCAAGGATGGATGTCACTTCCTGTGGATTGTAGCTGGACAGGTCTCCTACCACCGGCTGGTAGTTCGGCTCCTGGGCCCAGAGCACCACCGCAACGCCCAGCGCAACGCTGGCCGCCAGACCGACCATCAGGCCTACCTGTCGTAGCAATGTCAGCCGGTTATAGCCAAATACCAGATCACTCCGGCTATCAAGCCCGCCAGACTCATCCGTTGCCGGCATGGAATTGCGATTGGTTTGTGCAGGTACACTGGCCATGGTTTAGCTCCGCTATCAAACCGGCATGTTCATAATGTCTTCATAGGCCCTGACAACCCGGTTGCGCACCTGGGTCAACGCTTCGAAGGAAACTGATGCTTTCTGGGATGCGATCATGACTCGGGTGATGTCCATATTGGGATCCCCCAATTCGTAAGCCGTTCTCATGTCACCAGCCGTTTGCTGTAGTTCATTGACTTGGCCTACCGCCTGTTTTAGCACGTTACTGAAGCCAGATGTTTCATTGCTTTGTTCAACCCGCGCAGGCCCATCCATCCGACCGCGGATTGAGTTATCCTGCGCGACTTGCTGGCTTTGCTGCATCTGGGAGCGCAGAGAACGTATGTCTGACAGCACACTGTTGATGTCGGCGCGTTCAACCATGATTAACCCCCTTGGCACACCTGCTTGGCTTGGCGGGTGCAGTTTTATCAATCAGGCGTCGCAGTCTTCCAGGTAGTTATCCTGACCTGCATTGCCATATCGTTTATCTCTCTTACTGATAAGCAATTTTCCGGCCATTTTAATTTATATCTTTTATTACATAATGTTAGGTTTAGATTAAGTTCGCCACTGAATGGCTGTGCCGAAGTCTTGACGCGGGCTTCCAGCCACAAAAAAAACGGCGCCAAAAGGCGCCGTACGACAGAGTTAACAAAGCTCAGGCCAAGGCCAGCTCTGCATTCAGGTCAATTCCGGCATCACGCATCTGGGCCAGCTTATAGCGCAGGGTTCTTGGGCTGATACCCAGTTTTTCAGCCGCCCGGTTGCGACGGCCTCGCTCCTGGCGGAGGGTGCTGATAATAATTCGGAATTCCCGCTGTCTCAGGTCATTGCCAAGTGATGAAGCATCTTCCTCTGCCAACTCCATCGGCAGTTCAGATTCCGCGTCCACATCATCCTGCCGGACCACCCCATTGTGGGGAGTCACCGGCTGAAAGCCTGCTCGATCCACGACCACACCAGACAAACCGGTGTTCAGACACATATCCGCCGCTTCAATAACGTTGCCCTGGTGCAATACCAAAGCGCGCTGGATCGCGTTGTCCAGTTCCCGCACGTTACCTGGCCAGGCGTGGGCCATCAGGGCATTGCGGGCATCGGAACCAAAGGTGATGCCAGTCAACTTCATTTTCTGACAGTGCTGCTTCAGCAAGACTTTAGCCAGGGGCAGAATATCCAGGGGACGTTCCCGCAAGGGTTGCCAATGCATGGGGAACACACTGAGACGATAATACAGGTCTTCCCGGAACTTGCCTTCACGCACATAGTCGGCCAGATCCCGGTTGGTTGTCGCCAGCACCCGCACATCCAGTTTGATGACTTTGCGACCGCCGACCCGCTCCACTTCCCGCTCCTGCAGAACTCGCAATAACTTGGACTGCAAGCTCAGGTCCATCTCGGAGATTTCATCCAGCAGCAGGGTACCGCAGTTAGCCTGTTCAAATTTGCCCGGCGACGAGGCGTGAGCTCCGGTAAAGGCGCCCTTCTCATGGCCGAACAGTATGGCTTCCAGCATATTCTCGGGGATTGCGGCACAGTTGATTGCTATAAAGGGCTGGTCCGCGCGTGACGATTGCTGATGGATAAAACGTGCCAGCACCTCTTTGCCGGTACCACTTTCACCCGAAATCATCACTGTGGAATCGCTGGTTGCCACTTTTTTGGCAAGCTGGAACATGCGTTTGCTGATGGGATCTTCCGCAACTGGCTCGTCGGTACGACTCTGACGAGCGCCACCAACTACCTTATTAACAGCCTCAACCAGAACCTGTGGTTCAAAGGGTTTAACCAGATAGTCGATAGCACCGGACTGCATAGCAGAAACCGCGTGACTGATCTGACCGTAGGCGGTGATCAGCATCACCGGTAAACCCGGATAGTGCCGTTGTACTTCTGCCAGCAACTGATGGCCGGACATCCCGGGCATGTTGACGTCGCTGACAATCATGTCCACCGTTTCTTCTGCGAGACGCAGCATTGCCTGCTCGGCAGAATCCGCTTCCCGAACCCGGAACTTCGCCAGCTCCAGTGTGGTTACCAACGCTTCCCGCAGGTCACGGTCGTCTTCAACAATGAGAATTTGAGCCCTGGCCATGAAATGCCTCCGCTTACTGACTGATCGGATCTGAATGAGTCCGGCGACCACCCGCCAACGGCAACCGAATGGTCGCACGAGCGCCCCCGGATGCCGGCGACGTCATTGAGAACTCGCCGTTATGTGCTTTGACCACTGCCTGGACCACGGCAAGACCAAGCCCGGTACCGTGGGATTTGGTCGTAAAAAATGCCTCAACAAGCTGGTCGGCCTGGTCAGCGTTGAAGCCGAGGCCGTTGTCTTCCACCCGTATTTCGAGAGACTGATCCAGTGCTGCGATGGTTAGCTGAATAGCGCTGGCACCGGCCTCTACCGCGTTGTTCACCAGATTCATGCAGGCACCGACAAGGGCATCGCGATTACACATCAGGGAGACCGCAAGATTCGGCTCGGTCAGTGTTATCTGCACGTTATCCTGCCTGCCGAGGCCCTCCGCCGCCGCTTTCAGGCCACGGACAAGCATTTCCGACGACAACTCCTCCGCCAGTCGGGTTTCGCCACGGGCGAATATCAGCATGTCGCGCACCTGCTGCTCCAGATGTGTCAGACGGGACATTAACTTGGTTGCGCATCGTTCACGCAGTTCGGGTTCAAGATCGGTTTGGCAAAGATGACCACCATAAAGAATGGCTGCGGACAAAGGTGTACGAATCTGATGAGCCAGGGACGCCACCATCTTGCCCATGGCCGACAGCCGCTGGGCATGGGCAAGTTGAGACTGCAGCCGGCGGGTGTCTGTCAGGTCGGTGAGCAAAATCAACTGACCCGGCTCATTCTCCATGGAACGAATTTCGATGCTGACGCGGCGACCGTCTTTCAGGGAGACTTCATGACCGTCGTCCCGACGCGGTGCGAAACAACGCTGGATCACGCTCACCCAGCGCTCGCCATCGAGCGGTTCACCCAACAGGTTAACGGCCGCAGGATTACACTGGCTGACCACACCCTGGCTGTCCAGCACCACCACACCGGCAGGCATGATGGACAGCAAGGTAGTCAGCCGGTCGGCCAGGCGTTCTTTTTCTTCCAGTTCATGCTGGCGTTGGCGGGTTTCTGCCGTCAGCTCACCCGATAACTGATTAACCCGGGACTCAAGCGTGCGGTAAGAATCGGTGATCTGACGGGACATCTGATTGAACAGTTCCAGTGCCGTACCCACAGTCTCGTCGCTGTCCTGATGCGGGAACAGGGCCGTGACTTTGTCGTTCACATCCGCCGCTGCGTTGCTGTTTGCAGTGCCCGCATAGTCAACGGTCTGCCCTGGCTTTCGCAGTGACGCTTCCGCAAGAAACTGTAATTGGTTCATCGTGCCCCCTGAGGTGCTGCGGCAGTATGCCGTCGCGTTCAGATTCATCTCGGGATCACTATGCCAAAGCTGTGCCAGTAAGGATTTTTTGTTTAATATCAGCTATTAAAAAAAATCAAAACCGCCGAGTGACGGTTTTCTGTCGGAGTCATTACTAAAAGGAAAGGTATGCAGGGATCATTGAACTGCGCGGCGCGATACGCAGCCAAGGATCAGGCATCTCCCGATTCATCTTCCCGCAGGCCGTACTTACGGATTTTTTCCACCAGCGTAGTACGGCGAATACGGAGTTTCTCGGCCGCGCGCGCAACGACACCGCCCGCTTCATCCAATGCCTGTTGAATCAGCTGTTTCTCGAGATTGCCCAGGTAATCCTTCAGGTCGATACCGTTTACCGGCAGCAAGGCCGGGGCATCCAGACCAATCAGGCCCGGTGCTCCCGACGGCATTCCCACATCATCAACCGGGCGGTTCTCGTCGATGTCGTCCACATAACGGAACTTCTTGGGCAACTCCTGGACACCCACAACTCCGTAAGGGTGCATGATGGCCAACCGCTCAACAAGGTTGGCCAGTTCCCGTACATTACCAGGCCAATCGTGACGACAAAGGTTCATGATGCAGGCAGAGTTCAGTCGGATGGAGCCGCGCTTTTCTTTTTCCATCCGGGCAATCAGTTCATTGATCAGTAACGGAATATCTTCAACTCGCTCCCGCAGTGCGGGCATCTCGATCGGGAAAACGTTAAGTCTGTAATACAGATCCTCCCGGAACTCCCCACTGCCGATCATTTCTTCAAGATGCTTGTGGGTGGCGGCAATCACGCGCACATCCGCGGTCTGGGTCCGGTTACTACCAACTCGCTCGTAGGTTTTCTCCTGCAGGACCCGGAGAATCTTGACCTGCATGTTGAGCGGCATATCGCCAATTTCATCCAGAAACAGGGTGCCGCCCTCAGCCAGTTCAAAACGACCGACCCGGGAAGTAATCGCCCCCGTGAAGGCCCCTTTCTCATGACCGAAAAGCTCACTCTCCAACAGTTCCGCTGGTATCGCGCCGCAGTTTACCGGCACAAACGGCCGCTCACGTCGGGCTGAGTAATAGTGAAGGTTGCGGGCGACCACTTCTTTACCGGTACCGGACTCCCCGGTAATCAAGACACTGACATCCTTGTCCGCCACCTGCCCCATCAACTGACGAACATGCTGGACGCTGCGACTGGTGCCCACGAGGCTTCGGAACAGTTGCACTCCCCGCTGCTGTCCCCGATCCCGGGAACGCGCGTACTGATCCCGGAAAATCTGGGCGCGATAGAGTGAGTCGATAAACTTGGTGTAGCTAAAAGGCCAGTCCAGGCGGGCAATAACCCGCTCAACGTGATCTTCGGGCAATCCTTTCAGGCTGGGATCGCCGATCAGCAGAATGGGCAACCCTTTTTCTGCAGCACACACCGACGCGATCCGCTCCCGAACGTCTGTATCCTGACCATCGAGGATAGCGACCTGCAACGAGGCCATCTGCTCTTTGTCAGCTTCCCGGATCACCGCTTCGGCGGCATCCCCGGAAAATGCTCCCTCTTCCCCAATAAACCCCAGAATAATTTCAATATCCCGAGACCGCATTGCATCTCGACTCAGGACAAGCACTTGGTTGTTATTCAACATTCAGCTGGATCTCTTTAGTCTGGATGAGGCTAGGGGGAGGTCAAAACGCTCTGGGTCAGCTCTTACGTTACGCAACCGTTACCCAAAGTTAATAGAACGGGTCAGTGCGGTATTTAAGACGCTATGGCGATGAGAGTCAATTTAATGACACATATTT
>JBDNIR010000396.1:0-6850 GCA_041688195.1 Marinobacter sp. | reverse complement strand
CCGACGATATATCCCCCGATACCGTCCACCTGTTTATCCGGGAAGCCGGCTATGAGCGGCTGCCGGAAGAAATTCCCTATGATGGCAGCCAGATCGTCATCAAGACCCCAAAATTGCAGGCCAGGCCCCGGGGCGTTAACCAGCAAAAATACGTGCACAGCATTCGCAGTCACGACATCAATTTTGGCATTGGCCCGGCCGGTACTGGCAAGACCTGGCTCGCTGTAGCCTGCGCGGTGGAAGCCCTTAAGGATGAGCAGGTAAAACATATCCTGCTGGTTCGGCCGGCAGTAGAAGCTGGCGAAAAACTAGGCTTCCTGCCCGGTGACCTGGCTCAGAAAGTGGACCCATACCTGCGCCCGCTCTACGACGCTCTCTACGAAATGCTGGGCTTTGACCATGTTACCCGGCTGATCGAAAAAAGCATTATCGAAATAGCACCCTTGGCCTTTATGCGGGGCCGGACTTTGAACAACGCGTTCATTATTCTCGATGAGAGCCAGAACACCACCCGGGAGCAGATGAAAATGTTCCTCACCCGCATTGGCTTCGGCTCAACTGCGGTGATCACCGGCGACACGACCCAGGTGGACCTGCCCAAAGGCCAGAATTCGGGCCTCATACATGCCGCAGGTGTGCTGAACAATGTCGCCGGTATCGGGTTTACTCGCTTTGAAGCCAAGGACGTCGTCCGTCATCCCCTGGTTCAGCGCATTGTCGAAGCCTATAATTCTTTTGACGAGGGTAATGGCAAGTCTCAATGACAGCACTGACCGTCGATATACAACGAATTCTGGATGCGCCCGGCCTGCCCGGCGACGATGAGCTGGCCCGTTGGGCTATAGCCGCCTGGCGACAAGGCCACGCCTCAGAAGTGACAGTACGCATTGTTGGCCGCGAAGAAAGTGCTGAGCTCAATAGTCAGTACCGTCACAAATCGGGGCCAACCAATGTACTTTCCTTCCCATTTGAGGCGCCAGCCGGTATAACAGTTCCGTTAGCCGGTGACCTTATTGTCTGTGCCCCGGTAGTGGCCGACGAGGCCCGCGACCAGAACAAGACACTGATGGCCCACTGGGCACATATGATCATTCATGGCATGCTGCACCTTCAGGGTTATGACCACCTGAACGACCCAGACGCTGAGATAATGGAATCCCTTGAGATCCGGCTATTGGACCGGTTGGGTTTCGGGAACCCATACGAATCAGAGGAAACGGAACAAGACTCATGAGCGACGATCAGTCGAGTCACAGTCAAGGCAACAAGTCTTGGCTGGAACGCATTTCACAGGCTTTTTCCAACGAGCCTGAAACCGTTGAAGACGTGCTGGAAATTCTTCGGGACGCAGAAACTCAGGACATCATTGACGCCGACGCCATGAGCATCATCGAGGGTGCCATGCAGGTCATCGACATGCGCGTCGATGAGATCATGATCCCCCGCTCCCAAATGGTTACCGTCAAGGCTTCCCAGGACCCTAAAACCTTTCTGTCAGACATCATGGAGTCGGCACATAGCCGCTTTCCGGTGATCGGCGACAATCAGGATGACGTCATAGGTGTGCTGTTGGCTAAAGACCTGTTACCTCTGGCCCTTGAAAACGACCTCAACTGGATCAAAATTCGGGAAATTCTTCGCCCGCCCACCTTTGTGCCTGAAAGTAAACGGTTAAACCAGTTGCTTAAGGAATTCAAGGAAACCCGTAATCATATGGCGATTGTCGTCGACGAATACGGTGGCACTGCAGGTCTGATTACCATTGAAGACGTACTGGAGCAAATCGTCGGTGAGATCGAGGACGAGCACGATTTCGACGAGGAAACTCATATCAAGGCCCGCGGAGATGGCAGCTTTGCCGTCAAGGCGATTACGCCGATCGACGATTTCAATGAGTTTTTCAAGACTGAACTCGATGAAGAAGAGTTCGACACCATCGGCGGCATCGTCCTGAAAGAGTTCGGACATTTGCCCAGACGGGGCGAATCCGTAGAATTCGCAGGGTTGTTGTTCACCATCGCCAATGCTGATAACCGGGTCATTCGCCTGCTACAGGTAACGCGTAGTGACGGATAGGCTCCACCCGACATCGCTGTCCTGGCTCCATCTGCTGGCGTTGCTTATAGCGGGGGGTCTGCAAACCCTGACTTTCTCACCCTTTAACGGGTGGTGGCTGGGGCCCCTCTCGATCGTCATTATCGTCTGCATCTGCCTGTCACTTTCGCCCCGGTTATTGTTTCGTGCTGGCTGGGTGTTCGGGCTGGGACTGTTCGGGTCAGGGGTGTCGTGGGTCTACGTCAGCATCAGTGAGCACGGCAATACCTCCATACCGATTGCCATCCTGCTGACCCTGATGTTTGTCGGCGGTCTGGCGCTGTTCCACGGCGCGGCATTCTGGGCCTGGGGCAAACTGGCAAAAAACAGCCAGACTCGCCGTCTATTGTTGCTCCCGGCGGTCTGGATCCTTGGCGACTGGGTCAGAAGCTGGCTGTTAACCGGTTTCCCGTGGCTTTACCTCGGAACCGCGCAGGTAGATGGCCCGCTTGCCAGCTTTGCACCACTTACCGGCGTCTACGGCCTGACCTTCTGGATTGTGCTCTCCGGTATTGCCATCGTCGCCTGCTACCGGTTTGCCCGCGCGAGGCGCCTGAACGCTGCCATCGTTGTCGCAATTGCAGCAGCCCTGCCATGGATGAGCGGCCCATTGATGACCAACCTGCAATGGACCATTCTGGCAGGCGAACCCAAAACCGTTGCGGCCATGCAGGGCAATATACCGCAGCAGATCAAATGGGACCCCGACTTCCTGAAGGAACAGATTTATACCTACCTTACGCTGACCCAGGACGACTGGAACCAGGACCTGATCCTATGGCCCGAAACCGCCATCCCCATTCCCCAGGACCAGGCCGGCAAGGTGATTGAACACATTCAGGCCGAGTTGGGGCCGCAAAGCACGCTCATTACCGGTATCCCATGGTATGGCTTCAGCGACTCCCTGGAGGATTTCACGTTCCGCAACAGCATCATGGCCATAGGAAATGGTGAGGGTATCTATCACAAGCAGAAACTGGTGCCATTCGGGGAGTATGTGCCTTTGCAGCAATGGCTGCGGGGCTTGATCGGCTTCTTTGACCTGCCGATGTCGAGTTTTTCCCCGGGACCAGACGATCAGTCACCGCTCAAGGCCGGAGACCTCAGAGTGATGCCCTTTATCTGCTACGAAGTCGCCTATCCGGATTTTGTGGCCTCTTACGCGCGCAACAGTGATTTGCTCATCACCATCAGCAACGATGGCTGGTTTGGCAATTCGATAGGGCCGCATCAACATATGCAGATTGCCCGTATGCGAGCTCTGGAAACCGGCCGCTATATGCTACGGGGCACCAACAATGGCATCACGGCGGTCATTGACCCTAAAGGGCAGATCACCGACACCATTGACCAGTTCACCCGCGCCACCCTGCGCAGCAAAGTATATGCCGCATCTGGCGACACGCCTTACATGCTTTCAGGCTCTTGGCCAGCACTCACCCTGGCCCTCATTCTGGTTGTATTCGTCAGGGAGCGGGTAATACCCCAGCAGTCCTGACAGCGTTATCACTCTTTCTGTTCAGGGGGCAGTGTTTCCTCATCTTCACGGTGGGGCCATCTGCTGGTCACCCGCTCAAAATAGTGCGAATTGCAGGCTTCGCAGGGCTCAATGTGGCTGGTTGCAGTGAGACACCGCATATGGCCGCATGACAGACATCTCAGCACCCCGGCAGTCGCTATTTCTCCACTGATGTAATGCCCGACATCGTGGTTGTGAATTTTCTGGTCCAGCTCCAGCGTATCCAGCTGGCTTTTATCCGCAATAGAGAACAGCAGGTCCGACAACTGTCGTTCAATCAGCGACAGATCCAACCGCAACCACTCGCCCACACCCTCCCCGGTCTCATCAACAAATTTCATCAGGTGCTCAAGATCACGACGAAGATACGTCGCCAGCAAATCCACCTCTTCCCGGGTCATTTCTTCGAGCCCATTCTCGAACTCAACGGCGTTTGCAATCTCTTCCCTGAGGGTTTCCCGGGTTCGGTTATGTATTTCACCAAGCCGGGCTTCAACCCTGGCAAGCATACGGTTATAGACTTTAAGTGCCTGACCTGAAAACTCGGGCCGCTCGGAATCCGTCATGGCGTCACCTCTTTGTGTTGTCTCTTAATCAGTCTGGCACAAGTCGTGTTACCTTGCAGACTACCTGAAATGACCCCGTTACGTTAGAATATCCGACCTCTTGACCTCTCAGTTAATGACAGTTCCAGGTCACGTTTTCACTGTCAGTTTTCACGAACAGCTTCTAACTACAGGCAATCTCAGCAATGGCAGGAATGGATCAGCAATACAGCCCCCGCGACATCGAGCAGGACGCACGCAAATTCTGGGACGACAACAAAACCTTCTGTGTGAAAGAAGAGCCGGGCAAAGAAAAATACTATTGCCTGTCAATGTTTCCCTACCCCAGCGGCAAGCTGCACATGGGCCACGTTCGCAACTATACTATCGGTGACGTGGTCTCCCGTTATCAGCGTATGCAAGGTAAGAATGTCATGCAGCCCATGGGCTGGGACGCGTTCGGATTGCCCGCAGAAAACGCCGCCATCAGCAACAGAACTGCACCCGCCAAATGGACTTATGCCAACATTGATTACATGAAAACCCAGCTCAAGCAGCTGGGTTTTGGCTATGACTGGGACCGGGAACTGGCTACCTGCAAGCCGGATTACTACCGCTGGGAACAGTGGTTCTTTACCCAGCTGTTTGAAAAAGGCCTGGTCTACAAGAAAATGTCCACGGTCAACTGGGACCCGGTGGACCAGACCGTATTGGCCAATGAGCAGGTCGTGGATGGTCGCGGCTGGCGCTCCGGCGCACTGGTTGAGAAAAAGAAAATTCCCCAGTGGTTTATTCGTATCACCGATTATGCGGAAGAACTGCTGGCGGACCTGGATCAGCTGGATGACTGGCCGGAACAGGTCAAAACCATGCAGCGCAACTGGATCGGCAAATCTGTCGGTACCGAGCTGACATTCAGGTTCAATGGCCGTGAGGATGACATCACGGTCTATACCACCCGACCCGACACCCTGATGGGCGTAAGCTATATGGCACTGGCCGCAGAACACCTGCTGGCTATTGCGGCCGCGGAACGCAGTCAGGATGTTGCCGAATTTATTGCCCAATGCCGGATCAGTAAAACAGCTGAGGCCGATATGGCTACGATGGAAAAGAAAGGCGTGGATACAGGCATGAAAGTCATCCACCCGCTGACCCAGGAGCTGATTCCGGTCTGGGTGGCCAATTTCGTGTTGATGGACTACGGTACCGGTGCCCTGATGGCTGTGCCCGCCCATGACGAACGAGACCACGAGTTCGCTCTCAAATACCGGCTGCCGATCAAGCAGGTCATCGCTCCCACAGACAACCGTGAAATTGACACTTACGAAAAGGCTTTCACCGAAAAAGGCACTCTGGTTTCTTCCGGCAAGTACAGCGGGTTGAGCAGCGAAGAAGCCTTTGACGCCATTGCGGACTTTCTTGAAAAGGAAGGCATTGGCAAGCGTACGATCAATTATCGGCTGCGCGACTGGGGTGTATCCCGGCAGCGTTACTGGGGCGCGCCCATTCCGATGATGACACTGGCGGACGGCACCGAGCGACCGGTCCCCGAAAACCAGTTGCCGGTTCTGTTGCCGGAGAACGTCGAGATGGATGGCGTAAAGTCCCCCATCAAGGCCGACCCCGAATGGGCAAAAACCAGTTTCGAGGGCCAACCGGCAACGCTTGAGACCGACACCTTCGACACCTTTATGGAGTCATCCTGGTATTACGCCCGCTTTTGCAGCCCCAACTACGATAAAGCCATGTTGAATCCGGATGCGGCAAACTATTGGCTACCGGTAGATCAGTACATTGGGGGTATTGAGCACGCCATTCTTCATTTGCTCTATGCACGCTTCTTCCACAAGCTGCTGCGTGATGTCGGACTGGTGACCAGTTCGGAGCCGTTCAAGCGCCTGTTGTGCCAGGGTATGGTACTTGCTGAAACCTACTACCGCGAAGATGGGAACGGCGGCAAAACCTGGATATCCCCGGCCGATGTCACCCTGGAAAAAGACGATCGGGGTCAGGTGATTCGAGCCACCCACAAGGCTGATGGTCAGCCGGTGGAAATCGGCGGAACCACCAAAATGTCCAAGTCGAAGAACAACGGCATCGATCCACAAGCCATCATTGACCAGTACGGTGCCGATACCGTGCGATTGTTCATGATGTTTGCATCGCCGCCGGAACAGTCCCTGGAGTGGTCCGACAGCGGTGTAGAAGGCGCCCACAGGTTCCTCAAGCGACTCTGGCGCATCGTTCATGAGCACGTCACCAAAGGCCCCTGCCCGGCCCTGGATGTTGGCAGCCTCAGCAGTGCTGAGAAAGATCTCCGGCGCAAGACCCATGAAACCATTGCCAAAGTATCCGACGATGTCAGCCGGCGAATTACCTTTAACACCGCCATTGCGGCGGTGATGGAACTGTTGAACGAGGTCAACCGACTGCCGGGCGACGCTCCCCAGAGTAGCGCCGTAATCCAGGAGGCTCTGGAAACCGCGGTTCTGACACTGTCCCCGATTACGCCTCATATCTGCCACTCACTCTGGTACGCCCTGGGACACGAGACAGCGGTCATAGAAGCAAAATGGCCTGTTGCAGACCAGAGAGCCATGGTGAAAACCAGCATTCAGGTGGTGTTGCAGGTGAATGGTAAAGTGCGTTCCAAAGCCGATGTGCCAGCAGACATTGACAAAGCTGGCCT
>JBDNIR010000395.1:0-5518 GCA_041688195.1 Marinobacter sp. | reverse complement strand
TGCCGGGCTACTGCCCCCCATTGATACGGTATTTCCGGTCTTTGACGATGACCAGGCCGTGCTGGCGCGCGCGCGGCGGGCACGGAACATGGGTTTCTCCGGCATGTTGTGCATCCACCCCAAACAGGTTGGTCCGGTGCAGTCCGGCTTTGCGCCCGACGCGGAGCAAGTGCAGTGGGCACAGAAAATTATGGCGGCAGCGGAATCGGGCGAAGGTGCCTTTAAAGTCGACGGTCAGATGGTTGATGCCCCGGTCATCGCGATGGCAAAAACCATTCTTGAGCGTGCTCAGGGACACTATTAAAAAGCTTTTTTAGAAACTGCAATTCTGGTTGCGCCACAGTCCTTCCGATGAATGACGTAGCTCCCTGTGATGGCTGTTCCATCAGAGTAGGTTATCGGCGTTGTCTGGTCTGTACGCTGGCGCACTGAGCGCAAAAAGAGGGAGGTCCACCGTCATCCCTGGCGGTAGGTGCGCCTCTTCAATTTCCCACAAAGTTAGGTTTTCGCTTGGCCAGGAACGCGGACACGCCCTCCGCGAAATCCGCTGTACGGGTCATTTCCAGGAACGCCACTCGCTCTGCTTCCAGGTGTGCGGCGAGCTGATCGCCGTTGGCCTTGTCGGTAAGCCGGCGGAAGGCGCCAAAGGCCCGGGTGGGCCCTCTGGCAGTTTGTCTGATGACCTCAGCCAGCAGTTTTTCATACTGGTCTTGCGGAGCAAACGCGGTGATCAGGCCCCAGTCTTTGGCTTCTGTGGCGCTGAGCGTGCGGCCGAGCAGCATGAGTTCCACCGCCCGCCCAGCACCGATCTTGTGAGTCAGAAACCAACTGCCGCCACAGTCGGGAACCGCGCCGATGCCGTTGTAAGCGACCAGAAATTTGGTATCCTCCCGGGCCACGATCAGGTCCGCCATCAGGGCCAAGCTCAGCCCCGCGCCGGCGACCACCCCCTTCACCGCTGCGATGACCGGGGCGTCCATGCTGCGCAACAGGAGGATGGACGGGTTGACCGCATCCAGGATGGCGCTGATCGTATTGCCTGTCTGCTCCGGTGTGCCGGTCATGCTGGATATGTCACCGCCTGCCATAAAGGCCCGCCCCGCCCCCGTCAGGACCACGCAGCGTACCCCCGATTGATTTTCCAGCTCCTGGACAGCGGCGAGAAAGGCTTCCGCCAGAGGCACATTGATGGCGTTCAGGGCGTCTGGCCGGTTAAATGTCAGTGTTGCCACGCCGGTTTCGGCGTCAAACCCGGTGACTACCAGTTTGTCTGTCATCGTTGATTGCTCTCTCACCTAAACAGGTCTGAAGGTCAGGTCCCTGCGTGTCGATCTTTGTTATCTGTGAGGTAACAGGATAGAGGGGTTTGGCTAATGTTGCCTGGATGGACTACTTTAAAGCTGGATCTGGGTTAATCCCGGCGATAAGAAAAACAAAAATTACAATCATCTTTGGGCGTGGGGTGAGTATGAGCATCCTTGAAATTAGCAACCTGTCTCTGTCATTTGGTGGTGTAACGGCCCTGCAGGATGTCAGCTTCCGGGTGCCTGAAAATACCGTTACGACAACATCAAGCTTGGCGCCCACGTGCACATGAAAAGCGGCCTGCTCAGTGCAATGGCCTATTTCGGTCCTGCCCGTCGGGAGGAGATGACGGTCCGAAAGGATGTAGAGCGACGGATCATCGACTTTCTGGAAATCGACCATATCCGCCGCCAGCCGGTGGCGAGTATCGGATGCCGAGAAGCAGCAAGGAGAACAAACATGTTCAGAAACATCGTCAAAAAAGGGCGCCGGATCGCCGGGTTTGGCAGTCTGCTCGCTGCGTTAACCGTAGCCGCCCCCGCGATGGCCCAGGACAAGGAACCCATCGTGTTGGGTGGCTCCATGCCGGTCTGACGGATCACACGAACTGGATTAACAGCCAGGGCGGCATCAATGGCCATCAGGTGAAGTATGTGATGGAAGACACGGCCTATGAAGTGGACCGCTCCGTGGCCGCCTTCAAGAAGATTTCCGGCAGCGATTCTCCGGCCACCTATTACGGTGACAGTACCGAGTTCGGCAAGGATCCCATCGAGAATGGCAAGGCGAGGGCCGCCAAGTGACCTCAACTATCTATCCCGGGCGACCATGGAAACGCAGGTGCTGCTCGATAAAGCTGGCAATGAAGTAGTAGCTGTGGTCGTAGCCCTCACGAAGGTTCAGCTCCAGCGGGTAATGCTTATCTCAAAGAGAAAAGTCGCTATATCTTTATCAAAGGTAATCGCATGCTATCCGAGTATTCGTTACCTCGGCGAAGGACTCGAGCATTCAATGCTTCCGGGCTGAAAGTGATCTTCACTTTTCTGCTAGTACCCCAGCTCGTCAGTGAAACCTACCGCACGATTGCTGAGACCAGTGGGGTGTTGCTGGGAACTATCGGTTGGGTCCTGAATGATTTGAAAGAACTGGGATATGTGCACGAGTGGAAGCGGCGGAGCGACTGTATGACCGAATTAAAACTCGACTTCAACTCGATTGATCCGATTCAGCTGAGAACCTATGAGGCAATAACTCGGGTAGCGTCGGAGAAACAGGTGCCATTCATCATTGTTGGCGCCTCTATACGACCCACACGGTAATCCGCTCGACATTATCCCATTTGGTCCACTTGAGAACGCGAACTCAACAATTGCATGGCCGCCTGCGGGTTCATGGAACAGTTTTACGAGCAATACCAAAATGTCCTTGAGATGTATGGGTGGGATACTCGTCTGTGTGGAGCTCATGTATTCGGTCTTGAAGTTGCTCGAATTGCCGGTTCCTCAACGCTAGCGTTCTTGCAAGACTTGCTGAGTGAAGACCAAGTTGCCACCCATTCCCTGTGCAATGCACACTCTCTTCGGGAGCCACAGAGGCTCTGGCTTTACTCTTTCAGGGGAAAAACCCTGCGTTTATGGATACCGATGAGACTCAATTTTAATGATCGTGGCAGATATGAGCTGAATAGTTACGGTAAATCAAGCCATCACAGCTGGGGCAACACGCGTGCTGCGACCGGCCAAATCGACAGACTGACCTATAATCATAATTAAGTCATCAAACTCACCGACAGATACAATCCAGATGCCGAACATTGGCAAGGCCTATGACACTAACCCTGACTTCGAAAAGCCTCAGTATCGGCGCCGAACAACTGGCGGCGATTGATCCCGATCTTGAGCGTCTGCTTGTGCGCCTGGGCACCCCACCTTTGTGGGCGCGTGAGCCGGGCTTTGCGACGTTAATACAGATCATTCTTGAACAACAAGTCTCCTTGAAAGCGGCTCGCACGATGTTCCAGCGTCTTTGCGCGCATTTGGGTGAAATGTCACCACAAACAGTAATGATTGCTGGTGAGGCCGGGTTAAAAGCGCTGGGACTGACCCGGCAAAAAGCGTGCTACTGCCAGGGCCTCGCCGAGCGGGTAGCGAATGGCCAGCTTGCGCTCGAAAAACTGGAAACGCTGACTGATGAGGACGGGCGACAGGCCTTGCTGGCAGTACCCGGCCTCGGTCCGTGGAGTGTCGACATCTACTACCTGATGGCCTTGCGCCGACCGGATATCTGGCCCCAGGGTGATCTGGCGCTGGCCGCCGCCGTTCAGGATGTGAAAGGGCTGGACGCGCCCGCCACACTCGAAGAACAGCAACAATTTGCCGAAGCCTGGTCGCCATGGCGTGCGGTCGCCGCCCGCATGCTATGGGCGCATTACCTGGATGCCCGCTCCGTATAACCGTGGCTTCGGTGAAGAAACGACCGAAAACAGTGGTGGGAAGCCAGTGACTTTTCCGGGTTCTTGATACGAAGCATCGTGTGATTAAGACGAAAGCCCGCCGATTCCTCTGTGGGTGCCTTGGCTCCCGGGTAGTTCTCACCGGTGAAACTCATATTCAACTTCCTCTATTCGGGTTGCTGGCTTAATGGCAGGGAGCGAATTACACAGCTCCCTGCTTCAGCATCTGTCCCATTTTTTCAGCTTGTCGCAATGCCAGAGCCACAATCGTCAGCGTCGGATTTTCAGCCGCCGAGGTGGTGAACTGGCTGCCATCGGAAATGAACAGGTTGGGAATGTCGTGAGTCTGGCCGATACCATTACACACCCCATCCTGAGCCTTCGCGCTCATGCGGCAGGAGCCGATGTTATGGGTGGACGGATAGGGGGGCGTGCGAATGGTTTCCAACGCGCCGACCGCGTTGTAGATGGCCTCACCCCGTTCAAATGCGTGCTCACGCATGGCGATATCGTTCTCGTGGTCATCATAGTGAACGTTAGCCACGGGCATACCAAAGGCGTCCCTGGCGTCAGCGTTCAGTGTGATACGGTTGGTTTCACGAGGCATATCCTCTCCCACCAGCCACATACCGGCCATGTGGTCGTATTGGTCCATGGCGTGGGTGAAATCGCGCCCCCAGGCGCCGGGGTTCAGGAACGCGGCCATGAACGGCAGGCCGAGAGACAATGTTTCCATTTCGTAGCCGCCGACGAAGCCGCGGGCCGGATCGTGCTGCGCTTCATCCTGAATGATTCCCGCCATGGTGGTACCGCGATACATGTGGATCGGTTGCTCGAAGGTTGCGTACACCGAGCCCGTCATGTGCCGCATGTAGTTGCGACCAACCTGGCCGGAGCTGTTCGCAAGACCGTCCGGAAACAGGCTGGTGGCCGAGTTCAACAACAGACGTGGGGTCTCGATGGAGTTGCCAGCAACGGCAACCACCCGCGCTTTCTGACGCTGCTCCTTGCCATCCTTGTCAAAGTACACCACGGCGGTTACGCGGCCCTTGCCATTGTGTTCAATGCGGGCAACGTGGGACTCGGGGCGCAGTTCCAAATGCCCCGTCGCAATACCGTCTGGCAGTTCGGTGTAGAGCGTTGACCACTTGGCGCCAAAGCGACAACCCTGGAAGCAGAAACCACGTTGCTGGCAGCCCAGTCGGCCATCGCGGGGCTGGCTGTTGATGGCCATGTGGCCGGTGTTGCAACTGTAGCCCAGCTTCTGGGCTCCGGCATGCATTACCTTGAAGTTGTTGTTGCCCGGCAAGCCGCCGATGTTGTTGGTGCGGGTAACCCCCATGCGGTTTTCAGCATTGGCGTAGTAGGGCGCCAGCTCATCGTAATTAATGGGCCAGTCAAGCAAGTTGGCGCCCTTTACGTTCCCGTACGTGGTCAGAGCATTGAACTCGTAGGGCCGGAGTCTCAGGCTGGCGCCCGCCCAGTGAATGGTGGTGCCGCCCACCGCTTTCACGATCCAGGCTGGCAGGCCGGCGAAATCTGTGGCGAGGCGAAAGTTGCCAGAGGTGGTGCGGGGGTCAAGCCACGCGAGCTGACCGAAAGATGCCCACTCATCGGCCAGAAAGTCTGCCGTGGTGTGCAGCGGGCCAGCTTCCAAAACCACGATATTGATGCCCTGTTGGGCGAGCCCATTTGCTAGAGTTCCGCCGCCGGCGCCAGATCCGATAACCACAACGACGCTGTCGTCATCGTGGGAAAACG